>JAFTAB010000005.1 GCA_017458745.1 Schwartzia sp. (in: firmicutes)
ACAGGGTACGCTCATATGTATAGTAATGGCGGACGCGCTTGTCCCCGCCCTCGCCTCGCCGCCACAGCTCCACCTCGTAGCTTGAAGCATTCAGCACAGTCGCCCATGAGTAGACCGGGTAAACAGGCACATAGCTCATCTCCGCGTACTCATCGAAAACGAGCGGAGCCTCGGGATGAAAGACCGCCTTTGAAAGCGGCTGATTATTTATCGCCCCGACGCTCCCGCCATCTACGTCAATGCCCTCGACGCTCCACGTGACATCATTCCTGTCGCTTCCGAGCCACGACAAATCGACCTCAATCGCCGGGCAATAGACCGGCTTGTATGTCCTCAAGCGAGGCACCGCCGTGCTGCCGCCATTTATGGTGATATTATATTTGACGGCGTTTATCATCATGGGCCATCGGAGCAGCGCCTTGTCGAGCGCGGCGGAGCGACCGGCCATCGCCACGCCGGAAAACGAACTTATAAAATTCACGGCTAAGAAAAAAGCGGTCAGACATAAAAAAATTCTGACCGCTGATTTTGATTTCATCTCATGCGTCACCCGTTATCCGTTGATTGCTTTCTGCAAATCCTTATAAGTGTCCTTCATATGCTGAATGATGAGGTCAACCGCGTCGAGCACCGTGTCCGCATCGAAATGCTCATCGTCAGCCATCACGCACACTTCGATGACCACATTGCCGTCCTCGTCATCGTAATATTTCAGCAGCTTGTTGAAGCGATTCATCTTGTCCATGTACTCAAGGACAGCCGGCCTGTTGCCGTCGGTCATGGCCTGCATCGCCACCCCGACGCGGATGACCGTGTACGGGCTCTCGTCGATGAGGATGATCATATTGGTCGTCATCACGCCCTGCACCTCAAGGTTTGTGCGGAAAATGACCGTCTTCATGTCATCGCCGACTTCCTCGACATGGAAAAACCCTTTTCCCTGCTCCTCGGCAGGCAGCGTGTCCTTTATCTGCTCCAGCAGCGCGTCGGTATTGTCCTTAAAAATCTGAGCTTTCTTGTTCATTGTCATTCCAGCCTTTCCATGAAAATTACGGGCTCTGCCTGCAAACAGTATTGATACTTATCTCTGTCCAAAATTATAATGAAAATCTTGAACCGAGATACGTCTGATGACGCATAAGCGATTAGCACGCCGCGTCCCGCTATATCGAAATCATTACTTGATTCACGCAGAGCCAAATTCTATATTGCTTATAAAAGCATTTTCTTATTTCATGTTCTTGTCCATCTCAAGAGCATTGTCGATAAAGAATTTGCCCCCGATCGGCGACACCACGTCCTGCTCGCGGCGGATACCCTTCGCCTCGTCAACGAAAAGCACATGGAAATTGTCATCGCGCATCTCGTCCTCGCCGTCCGCGGGGCAGGCAATGGCATACGCGCCGTTCGGGAATTTCTTGCGGTAGTATGTCTCGACTTTGTTCCTCATCCCTTGGTCGTCGGTGCGTTTCTCATATCTCTGCTCAAAGCCGAAAGTCTTGTCGATCCCATCGTAGCTCATTATATTTACCTCCAGCAATAATATCGGCTCAGTTAATCGCCAAATTAGTTATTCGCCAAAAAATTCAAAAATCCTCTTTTTTAGCTAAAAAAGACTCACGCCATTTCACTTTCTCACGCTCACATCGTCTATGACCGTGCCGTCGGGCAGAAAGCATTTGAAGTTCAGCTCGTCCCTCGTCGCCCTCATCGTGATGTAGTTGTCAGTCTCGGGCTGGGGCGCCGTGACCCTGTCAAACGCGTGGTCAATCCAAAGCCCCGGATAGCGCACGTTGCCCGCGACGCCGGTGAGCACATAGAGGGGGCCCCTGCCGCCATCCGACGGCTTGAAATCGAAAAGATGCCCCCTGTCGCGATAGGTATGGAGGTGCGCAGTGAGCACGACATCGACATCATATTCATCGAATATCGGCATGAAAATCGCGCCGTCCTCCGAGATGCCCTCCCTACGCTCGGGCCGCCCATTTATGCGGTACTGCAGCACGTCGCGGTGCATCAGCACGACCTTCCATTTCTTTTTCGTCGCGGCGAGGTCACGGCGGAGCCACAAAAGCTGCTCGTCAATGAGCCCGCCCTTGTGCTCGTCTATCTCATTCTCCTGCGTGTTGAGCGCGATGAAATGCACGTCCCCATAGTCAAACGAATAATAATACCTGTCAAACTCGCCGCTGCCATTTCCCGGCACATCGAACAAAGCCAAGTACGCCCTCGGCAGCCTCGTCTGCCAGTCAATCGTGTAGGTCTCATGGTTCCCCATGATGGGCGCGAGGGGGATACGCGTGAGCATCGACTCCGCACCGTCCAGCCACTGATTCCATTGATTATGATCCTCGCCGTTGTCCACGAGGTCGCCCATGTTGATAAAAAAGTTTGCCTCGGGCGTGCTCAAAGCCGCCGCCTCGGCGACTTCCCGCCATGTGATATAGCCGTCGGAGCACTGCGTGTCGGGGAAAATGAGCGCGGTGAAATCTCCTCCGCTGTCCGTCTCCATGGTCATCCACTCCGTGCCCTCCTCCCCTGCTATGAGGCGGTACTCATACCTCTGCCCGGCGGAGAGCCCCTCAATATGCGCGCTGTGGAGATATATCGCCTGCCCGTCGTCATCATAGTAGTCGCTCGTCGCTGGCACAGTCTCGCACTCGTCGCTTCCCGCGACGCGCCACGCGACCTCCGCCCCCTCCTGCGCCTCGTCGGAATGCCACATGACAGTGCGGCTCGTCTTGCTGTCCCGCGTTATCATCTGGCGTATATGCTCCGCGTCAAGCGAGGTGTCGCCGGTCAGCGAGCGCACCGCTTTCTTTATAGGCCGGGATAAAGGCTCCGCCGCGGCCCGCGCCTTTTCGACAGCCGCCTTGGGAGCCGAGCCGCAGCCCGCGACCAAAGCGAGCAGTCCCCCGCCCGCGAGCTTCAAAAAAGTGCGCCGCGTCACTTTGGCAGTATGCTTATCTTTCATTATGATTCCTCCAAAAGCCAAAAAACAACCTGCATCGCATTATAACTTTGATTTTATAAAAATTTATGAAAATCATCTTTTTTCAAGAACGTCAATATATGATAGAATGAATTTCATTCGGCGGGAATTTTAGACCCCGTTGAATAAAATGAGACTTATTCAGTGGGAGTTTTATACTCCCTACGATGGACGCTTTCGCGTCCCCATGCATACAGGAGCCTCTAATTCGCTTTGCTCATAAGAGGCTCCAATAACTGAATCTAGTCGAATTTACCCAGTGCTTTATGGGCGCTTATCTCCCGCTTAAGAAGCGGGAGTATTAGCGCCCGTTAGCATCGGACAAAAATGACATCAATCACCTCAAAGGAGCCAGACGCATGAATAAATTCGCCGTTTTCATATTTTCGCTTTCGCTTTTCCTTTCGTCCATTTCCATTTCCTCGACCTGCCTCGCATTCTCATACGACTATGACAATGACGACGACCTCGACGAGGCCTCGCTCAATTACCTCTGCGCATGGGTGTCGCTTGCCTCGTACGGGGACAGAGTCGGGCTAGCCGCCCGAGGGGAGCTTTCCTCGCTCGGTTTCGACATGGTGCCTTATCGCGAGGAAACCGAAAAAGTCTCGGCGAAATACTTCCTCGTGAGGAAATTCACGAACGAGGGGATGCGCCTCCTGCTATCGGTTACCGGGACATCGGGAATGAAAGACCTGCGAAACGACGCCAGCATCGCGAAGGTGCCGTTCGGCGGCACCACGCCGCGCGAATTTGAACGCGCCGCCCGAAAAAAGGAAATGACCTCAAAGGAGCCGCTGGTTCACAGGGGATTCAACAACTACACGCAGGAGGCTTTCTTCACCAACGCCGTCAATGGCGTGACAATCGGCGAGAGCATACGCGACACCTTGATAAACGACCCCACCGCAAAAATCAGCATCACGGGGCACAGCCTCGGCGGGGCGGTCGCCATTCTTTTCGCGGCGCGCCTTATCGACATGGGCGTCCCCAGCGAGCAAATCAACGTGGTCACGTTCGGGGCGCCAGCCGTCGGCAACGAGTCATTCTGCACGGCATACAAGGACATGCACCTCACGCGCATCGTCATGAGCGGCGACCCGGTCGCGAGCCTGCTGCCCGCCTTGGGCGCAGGCTACGCGGAGCTGGGCGAAAAAATAGTCCTCCATCCGAAGACCCCCCCACGATTCCAGCATGAGATGGTGCTGTACCTCGATATGCTCATGCGCGATTACATCACGGGGGGATTCACATCGTCATTCATCCCCGTCGACGACGAATCATCAAGCCCCGAGATTTATCTCATAACCACGGTCGACTTTGACGACACAATCGCGCAGGACGCGCAGTATGTCAATCTCGCGTCAATAAACGTGCTGCGCCGTGAGCTGCCCCCCATTCACGTCGGCGAGCTTCCCGATGGGCTCATGACCGGGGACGTGATGACGACCATCTGCGCCGAGGCCCGCGCCCTCGGCTGCAAATACGTCATCCTTCAGGCTTACGAGGGAAAGCGCATAAAGGACAAAAAAAATGTTTACAAAATATCCCTCGATGAAATGATTGTCACCTCCGACGGCCGACCTCTGACAGTCAATCTGTACACGACCAGCACCGACGACATGACCCCCATCATCGCGGCCATATACGACGAGATATGCGCCAAGGAAAGCAGGGAAAAAGCGCTCGGCCTTGGTAAAGACGAATAACGCGGCACACAATAAAAAAAGCGGCGCACCTTGAATCGGTGTGCCGCCTTTTTTACGTTTTTCATGCCTCAGCCGTCGAATCCATACTCATGCAGTCAACCTTTTCCCCGCTTTTCTCCCGCTCGACCACCTCGCGCTGATACGAGAGGCACTCGTCGGCGATATCCTTGCTGAGCCAGATCAGGCAGATGAGATTAGGTATCGCCATCAGGCCGTTCATCGTGTCGGAGAAATTCCACACCACGTCGAGCGTCGTAGTCGCGCCGACGAAAGTGATAATGCCAAAGAGCACGCGATAACCCATTATGACCGCGCGATTCCTGATGAGATACTCAAGCGACTTCTCGCCGTAGTATTCCCATCCCAGTATAGTCGAGAAAGCGAAAAGCGCGAGCGCGACGGAGACGATTATCTTGCTGTACTCGCCGAACACGCTGCTGAAAGCGAGTATAGTGAGCTGCGCGCCCGAGACCAGCTTGCCCGTCTCAGCGTCAACCGAGCCAAGCATCCCCGAGGACGATATCACGAGACCCGTGAGCATACAGACAATCATCGTGTCAAAGAAAGTGCCCGTCATATTGACGTACCCTTGACGCGATGGGTGGTCGGTGCGCGCCGCCGCCGCCGCTATGGGGGCAGAGCCGAGGCCAGCCTCATTGCTGAAAACGCCGCGCGCCACGCCCCAGCGCATTGACGTGAGCATCGTCGCGACGATGCTGCCGCCTATGCCGCCCGCCACGGCATCAAACGAGAACGCCATGCGAATCATCTCCGCGACGCCCGCGGGCACAGCCGAGGCATTCATCACTATGACGAAAACCGACGCTATGAAATAGAAAACCGACATAGCGGGGACGATAATCGACGACACCTTGCCGATGCTCCTTATGCCGCGCACGAGCACTGCTATAGCCGCCACCATGATGACGAGCCCCGTCGCCCACGTCGGTATATCGAAGCTGGCTGCGAACGCCGCTGAAATCGAATTTGCCTGCGTCATATTGCCGATGCCGAAAGACGCGCAAACGGCAAACAGCGCGAAGAGGAAAGCCATGGTTCTCCCGACGGGGCCGCCTATGCCATTCTTCATCGCGTACATAGGGCCGCCCGCCATCTCACCGACGCTGTTAGTCTCGCGGTACTTCACGGCGAGCACCGACTCGCCGTACTTCGTCGAAAGACCGAAAGCCGCGCTTATCCACATCCACACTATCGCGCCCGGGCCCCCGAGCACCATCGCGGTCGACACGCCGACGATATTGCCCGTGCCTATGGTCGCCGAGAGAGCCGTCATGAGCGACTGGAAAGGCGATATATCGCCCTCGTGCTCATCCTTCTTGTCGAAAATCATGCTTATCGCGTACCACAGATTGCGCCAAGGCAAAAACCTCAGCCGCACGGTGAGGAATATGCCCGTGCCGACGAGCAGCGCAAGCATGACAGGCCCCCACACGAAATCGTTGACATCATTCAACAGCTTTGAAAAATCCATTTCCTTTTCCCCCTCGATGCGTCGCCCCATCCACGAAACGACCTCATCCTTTTTTACGAAACTAACCATAATTATAAAGGCGCAGTTAAAATTCTTCAAGCAAGATTGGCAAATATGGAAAAATTTGATAAATTATTAAGAGTTTTCGTAATCTCGCTTAAAATATTTTTGTTGCAATCAATCATGTTATTATATTGCCAATTATGATACAATGAGACTTATTCAGTGGGAGTTATAAACTCACACTGAATCTAGTCGAATTTACCCATTGCCTTATGGGCGCTTATCTCCCGCTCAAGAAGCGGAAATTTTAGCGCCCGTTAGCATCGGATAAAATGAGACATATTCAGCGGGATTTATAAACTCACACTTAATATATTCGAATTTGCCCGTATCATCGGACATAATAATTATATTTGGATATTTCACTTCTGAAAGGAACATGATTATGAAAATCATCATCGGCATATCCGGCGCGAGCGGCGTCATAATGGGTGACCGGCTGCTCCGCGCCCTCAAAGGCAACAAGAAAGTCGAGACGCATCTCATCATCACCGAGAGCGCAAAAAAAAATTTCGCGCTTGAGACGGACTTGAACATAAAAAGTGTGCTCGCGCTGTCGGATTATTTCTATGCCAGCGACGACATGAGCGCGAAAATCGCCAGCGGGACCTACGACGCCGACGCTATGATAGTCATCCCGTGCAGCATGAAATCGCTCGCCGGCATCGTGAGCGGCTACTCCGACAATCTCCTGCTGCGCGCCGCCGACGTGACGCTGAAGGAGCGCCGACCGCTGATCCTCGTGCCGCGCGAGATGCCGCTATCACGCTTGCATCTAAAAAACCTCGCTGCCGCCGCCGACCTCGGCGCCGTCATAATTCCGCCGATGCTCACATTTTACAGCGGCGCGGAAACAGTCGAGTCGCAGATAGACAACGTAATCGGACGGACACTGATGCAGCTGGGCATCGAGTACAAAAAATTTCACCCATGGGAAGGCAAAAAAGTCGTCAAATCACCATTTGAGGAAATAGAATTATTTTAAGCAAGTGACTTGTTCAGCGTTGCTTAAATCCGGGGAGATGTTCTACATTGAGAATGAAAAAAATATTTTTGGCCGCGCTTCTTTCAGCCGGGATTATGAACGCCGGCACATCCTCCGCCGCGCCGCATAATCCATTTGAGGACGTCCCGAGCGATCACTGGGCATACGACGCCATAGCGCGGCTCGCAAGCGACGGCATCATAGAGGGCTACGGCGACGGCACATATCGCGGCGATATGGAAATCACCCGCTACGAGATGGCGCAGATGGTCGCCCGCGCGATGGCGAGGAACCCAAAAGGCGAGGACAAAGCCCTCATGGACAAGCTCGCCGCGGAGTTCTCCGATGAGCTGTCCAATCTTGGCGTGCGTGTCGCGAACCTCGAAAAGAAAGCGGACAATGTAAGATGGCGCGGAAACGTGCGCTACCGCTATGTCACCGAGCACCGTGAGAAGGACATGCAGCATCAATCGAAATACAATATGCAATTCACCAATGGCCATGACCACACGAACACGAACGAGATCATGCTGCGCCTGTGGCCGCAGTTCAAAATCAACGAGAATTGGACGGGATTCGCCCGCATCACCTACTATGGCAATATGCACACCGCCGAGAACATCTCGCGGTCAACGGTTTTCGACTGGGCATGGGCTGAGGGCAGATACAACAAAGGCAACACCGTCATAAAGCTGGGCAAGCTTTTCTATCGCACGGAGAGCGACTACCACCTTTTCATGTTTGACGCGTTCACGGGGGCGCAGCTCACCGTCGGCGACAAGATAAAGGCAACATTCTCCGCCGGGCGCTATGATTTCTCAAATATCAACATGAACCTTTGGTATGCCCCTCCCGACTATCGCGGCGGCTACGATACGGGCGACTACCTCGGCCTCGAAATCTACAACGACCGCAAGAGCAAATTCACATGGGGCGTGTCATACCACAGGGTCCACGCCAAGGATCGCTATGACTATTTCGGCCTCCACGGCGAGACGGCAAACATCGCCGGCATTGGCCTCGGATATAATATAACGCCGACGCTCTCACTTCGCGGCGCCTTCCTGCACAATTTCAACGTCGGCGCGGGCAAAGGAAGATTCGAGGACATCAGCGGCTTCCGCAATGCGTACGCCATTGACCTCCGCTACAAGCAGGCTCACCCCGCAAAGCCGGGCTCATTTGGTATCTTTATCGGCTATCGCCACTTGGGTCCCCTCGCCATCCTCAACAACACATATCGCGTCAACAGCCCCGTGCTTGAGGGTGACAAGGGCTGGGAAATAGGCGCGAGCTACACCCTGGCCCCGGGAGTGCTCGGCACCGTGAGATACTTCATAGGAAAAGAAATCGTCCCGAGCGGCGAGGAAAGCCTAAAACGAAACGCCTTCCTCGGCGAAGTGAATTTCTTCTTCATGTAATAATAATAAAATGAGATTTATTCATTGTGAGTTTTATACTCCCACTAAATCTAGCCGAATTATCCCATACGCATCGAATTTACCCATTGCCTTATGGGTGCTTATCTCCCGCTTAAGAAGCGAGAGTTTTAGTGCTCGTTAGCATCGGATAAAAACTAAGAGGCAAATCATCAAAAAACGCAAGCTCTAAAATAATGGGCTTGCGTTTTTCTTTTTTGAGCAACGCCATGTTCTCTGTAAAACAAAACTCGCTTTCTGTTACTTTATTACTCTCTTGCTAAAATTTTACAGATAGCAGTATAAGTTATCTATGGACAGTTTCTTGACTTAGTGTGCTGTCACAGTGATACACCGCATGAATCGCTCATCAACATTTTCCCAAAAGAAAAAGCACCCGAATAATCGGGTGCTTTTTGTTGGCGTAAAAATTAGCCGAGGATGATGAGGCTGTCGCCGACCTTGACAGTCTGGCCAGCAGCGACGTTGATAGCCTTTACCGTTGCATCAGCATCGGAAAGGATCTCGT
Source organism: Schwartzia sp. (in: firmicutes) (assembly GCA_017458745.1). Classification (GTDB taxonomy): domain Bacteria; phylum Bacillota; class Negativicutes; order Selenomonadales; family Selenomonadaceae; genus RUG024. The sequence goes on from JAFTAB010000005.1 coordinate 9,189, forward strand.
TCTGCATCTTCATAGCCTCGAGCATCATGAGGTTCTCGCCGGCCTTAACAGCCTGGCCCTCAGTGACGAGCACTTTGAGGATCTTGCCCGGCATCGGAGCATCAATCGAATGCTCGCCAGCGCCAGCGGCCTTGGCAGCAGGAGCGGCCGGAGCAGCAGGAGCAGGAGCAGGAGCCGGTGCAGGAGCAGCAGCCGGAGCAGCTGCGCGAGGTGCAGGAGCAGATGCGACAGCGCCGCCTACTTCCTCAACCTCAACAGCGTAGGAACTTCCATTTACGGTGATGTTGAACTTTTTCACTTGATATACCTCCATAAGTAATTATTTTTATTTGAACGCTTTCCGCGTCAGCGCGGCGACTCACGCGACGCGCGAGCAGAAAGTCTTGTTCACAGGTATTAAAGCCTCTGCGAATCGACGATTACAATGGAATGTTGTCGTGCTTCTTCGCCGGGCCGACCTCGCGCTTCGTCGCGAGCATGTTGAGCGACTGGATGATGCGAGGACGAGTCTCTTTCGGCTCAATGACATAGTCAACATAGCCGCGCTCAGCAGCTTTGTACGGAGTTGCAAACTCTGCAACGTACTCGGCAGTCTTCTGATCCTTGTCCGGATCCTTCTTGAAGATGATATTAGCAGCACCAGCCGGGCCCATGACAGCGATCTCGGAGGAAGGCCATGCGATGACCTGATCCGCTCCGACCTCGCGCGAGCACATGGCGATATAGGAGCCGCCATAGGACTTGCGAAGGATGACCGTGATCTTTGGCACAGTCGCTTCGCTGTATGCGAAGAGCATCTTCGCGCCGTGGCGGATGATGCCGTTGTACTCCTGGTTGACGCCCGGGAGGAAGCCCGGAACATCGACGAGGTTGACAAGAGGAATGTTGAAAGCATCGCAGAAGCGAATGAAGCGAGCCGACTTATCAGAAGCATCGCAGTCGAGGCAGCCGGCCATCTGATTCGGCTCATTCGCGATGATGCCGACCGTGCGGCCATCGAAGCGAGCGAAGCAGGTGATGATGTTCTTCGCGAAGTACTGATGAACTTCGTAGAACTCGCCATTATCAACAATCATCTTGATGACATCCTTCATGTCGTACGGGGCATTAGGATTGTCCGGGATAATCGTGTTGAGACCCTCATCCATGCGGGTAGCAGGATCAGCATTGTCAACAAGCGGAGTCTCCTCCATGTTGTTGCTCGGGAGGAAAGTGAGGAGATAACGGATCTGCTTGATGCAGTCCTCATCGTTCTCAGCCGCGAAATGAGCAACGCCCGAGACGCTGTTGTGCGTCATGGCACCGCCGAGCTTCTCGGCCGTGACCTCCTCGCCCGTGACCGACTTGATGACGGCCGGGCCGGTGATAAACATCTGGCTGGTGTTCTTCACCATGTAGATGAAGTCAGTGATAGCAGGGGAATAGACAGCGCCGCCGGCCGACGGACCCATGATAGCCGAAATCTGCGGCACAACGCCCGACGCAGCCGTGTTGCGGAAGAAGATTCCGCCGTAGCCAGACAGAGCGTCAACAGCCTCCTGAATACGAGCTCCGCCCGAATCGTTGAGACCGACGCAAGGGGCACCCATCTTCATGGAGAGATCCTGCACCTTCCAAATCTTGTGAGCGTGCTTCTCACCGAGCGAGCCGCCCTCAACCGTGAAGTCCTGCGCGAACGCATAGACGAGGCGGCCGTCGACCAAGCCATAGCCCGTGACAACGCCCTCACCCGGCAGTTCCTTCTTCTCCTGACCGAAGTTAGTGCAGCGATGATGGACGAGCGCATCCAGCTCAACAAAAGTACCCTCATCGAAGAGGATATTGAGACGCTCGCGCGCCGTCATTTTGCCTTTGTCATGCTGGCTCTTGATGCGCTTCTCACCGCCACCCTGCATAACGTGGTCGATCTTCTCATGCATCAACTTAATTCTTTCCTGAACAGTAGCCATGCTCTACCTCCTAAATCAAATTAGTTTTTCATGCCGCAATTCCACATTGCAACATATATATTTTGCACGAAAAACCGATTTTTTGCAAGTACTTTTTTTGAAAAACAGAGGGAAATTCATAGAAAAATCATCTTTTTTTGTTTGCATTAGCAAATTTTATAAAATTAATAATTTCTCGATATACGAAGATGATCGCTATGAAAATAATTTTTCCGTTTCGGCAACAATCGCCCATCCCCAAAAGGGCATGAGCGATTGTCCGAAACAGATTATTTTACTGTATCAAATGTCCGCACCAAAATTAAGCATCGCAGAGCTCGCAGAGTTCGAGGAGGATGCCGCCGGTGGATTTCGGATGGAGGAAAGCGATGTTCGCTCCGCCCGCGCCACGACGCGGAGCCTTGTCGATGAGAGCAACTCCGTTGGCGGCGAGCTCATCAAGAGCAGCCTGCAGATTGTCAACGCGGAGAGCAACGTGCTGAATGCCGCCCTTGCCGCCGTTGTTAGCCATCCACTTCGCGATCGGGCTGTCGTCAGCCGTCGGGACGAGGAGCTCAGCCTGGCTGCCGTTCCACATCGGATGGAAAACAGTCGTGACCTTCTGGCTCTCAACAGTCTCTTCGCCAGTCTTCTTCACGCCGAGTTTGCCTTCCCAAAAAGCGCTGCCCTCTTCGAGGCTCTTGCAAGCAATACCCAGATGATCAACACCAAGAACACGGAATTTCATGATAAAAAAACCTCCTCAAAAAATTAAATGATTTTGTATGAGATAAACGCCGAACAAAAGCCGGCATTTATTTCAGCATCTCGCTTACGATTTTGGCTGCCTCCGTATACGGGTCAGTCCTGCGAGCCTTGATTTCCTCGACCAGCTTGTCAATCTTGCCGTTCTCCACCACGTTGCGGCGAATATGCTCGCCGATGCGGCTGTCGAGAAGGTCAAGCATCTCGTTCTTCGTACGCTCCGTACGTCTCACAGTCAGCTGCCCATTTCCGTCGATATGATTATGATGCTTGCCGAATGTCTCGACGACCTCGGCGATCCCGATATTCTGATTGGCAATGGTCTTCATTATAGGAGGCCGCCATTCCTTCATCACGCCATCGAGGTCAAGCATCATGTTAAGCTCTGTCGCGAGCTTATCAGCGCCATCATGGTCCGCCTTGTTGATCGTGAATATATCTCCGATCTCAAGGATGCCCGCCTTGATAGCCTGAATATCGTCGCCCATTCCCGGGATCAGGACAACCATCGTCGTGTCAGCCGCCTTGACAATATCGACCTCGGATTGACCGACGCCGACAGTCTCAACGAAAATGACATCCATCCCGAAAGCGTCCATGACCTTCACCGCGTCGGCGGTCTTATGGGAAAGCCCGCCAAGGCTGCCGCGCGTACCCATGCTGCGCATGAACACGCCGTCATCGAGCGTGAGGTCATTCATGCGGATGCGGTCGCCCAGTATGGCCCCGCCTGAGAAAGGGCTCGATGGGTCAATTGCTATGATTCCAACGGTCTTGCCTTGCCGACGATATTCCTTCGCCAGCTTGTCTGTCAAAGTGCTTTTCCCGGCGCCCGGAGGGCCAGTAATGCCAAGGACATAAGCATGGCCTGTATGCGGATAGAGCTTTTGCATTATTTCCATCGCATTCTCGCGCTCGTTCTCTATGGCAGTTATTGCCTTGGCAAGCGCATAGCGATTACCCATCAAAACCTCTTCTGCTATGTTCTCCAATAGATGCACCACCTTTGGCAGTATTATAAAGTTAGCCCTCTAAGAAGTGCTTCATAGAGGGCCCAACTTTATTTCACTTTATCTTATTTCTTGACGTGTGCTTTGATGTATTCGACAATGTCGCCAGTCGGGGTGCCCGGTGTGAAGACCTCGGAAACTCCTGCCTCTTTGAGAGCCGGGATGTCTCCATCAGGAATAACGCCGCCGCCTATGATGAGGGCGTCCTTCATGCCCTTCTCACGGACGAGCTTGACAACAGCCGGGAACAGATGCGGATGAGCTCCGGAAAGAAGGCTCATTGCAACGACATCAACGTCCTCCTCAGCGGCCGCAGCAGCAATCTGCTCCGGAGTCTGACGAAGGCCGGTATAAACAACCTCAAAGCCTGCATCACGAAGGGCGCGAGCGACGACCTTTGCGCCGCGATCATGACCATCAAGGCCTGGTTTAGCAACTAATACTTTAATCTTGTCCATTATAAAATTCCCTCCAACTAAAAATTAAAGGCTGACATGAGCTTCATAGAGACCGAAAACGTCGCGGAGCGTGTTGCAAATCTCGCCGAGCGTTGCATAGGTCTTGACGGCCTTGAGGATATGAGGCATGAGGTTCTCATTCTCATCCTGCGCGGCGGTCTTGAGTTCCGCAAGGGCTGCCTTGACATCGTCATTGTTGCGGCCCTCGGTCATGCCGACTGCAACATAGTCAGGAACAGTCTTGCCTGCCTTGAGGTCGGCAAGTCTCTTGCTCTGCTCGATACCGACAGAAGCATCGACCTTGAGCAGACCCTTAGGCGGCTCTTCCTCGACCTGATACTTGTTGACGCCAACGATGATGCGCTTCTTGGCCTCAACATCCATCTGCCACTTGTAAGCGGAATCCTGAATCTCTTTCTGGATGTAGCCCTTCTCAATAGCAGCAACAGCACCGCCGAGGTCGTCAATCTTCTTGATGTACTCCCAAGCCTCTTTCTCGATGCGGTCGGTCATTGCCTCTACATAGTAGGAGCCTGCCAGCGGATCGATGACATCAGCCAGGCCGCTCTCTTCAGCGACAATCTGCTGGGTGCGGAGAGCGATGGTGACGGACTCAGTCGTCGGAAGAGCAAGAGCCTCGTCCTTTGAATTGGTGTGGAGGGACTGTGTGCCGCCCATGACAGCCGCAGCCGTCTGCAGAGCAACACGAACGATATTGTTGTTAGGCTGCTGAGCGGTAAGCATCGAGCCAGCAGTCTGAGTGTGGACGCGGAGCATCATGGACTTGGCCTTCTTCGCGCCGAAACGCTCCTTCATGACCTTAGCCCATACGCGACGCGACGCACGGAACTTCGCGACTTCCTCGAGAACGTTGTTGTGAGCGTTCCAGAAGAAGGAAAGACGACCAGCGAAAGCATCAACGTCCATGCCGGCCTTGATAGCGGCATCAACGTACGCGATACCATCGGCAATCGTGAATGCGATTTCCTGGGAAGCAGTCGATCCAGCCTCACGGATATGATAACCGGAGATCGAGATCGTGTTCCACAGCGGAACATTCTTGGAGCAGAACTCAAAGATGTTCGTGATGAGGCGCATCGATGGACGCGGAGGGAAAATGTACGTGCCGCGAGCAGCGTACTCTTTCAGAATATCGTTCTGAATCGTGCCGCGGAGCTTGTCCATGGAAACGCCCTGCTTCTCGGCAACAGCGATGTACATGCAGAGCAGAACCGAAGCCGGGGCATTGATAGTCATCGAGGTCGAGACTTTGCCGAGGTCAATCTTGTCGAACAGGATCTGCATGTCTGCAAGCGAGTCGATAGCGACACCGACTTTACCAACCTCACCCTCGGAGATAGGATCATCGGAGTCATAGCCAATCTGCGTCGGAAGGTCGAACGCGCAGGAAAGACCCGTGCCGCCGTTAGCAATCAGATAACGATAGCGCTCATTCGAAGCCTTCGCCGTGGAGAAGCCGGCATACATGCGCATCGTCCAGAAACGGCCACGATACATGGTCGGCTGAACGCCACGAGTGAAAGGATAGACGCCCGGGAAACCGATCTTGTCGGCATAAGCCTCAGGAGTCATATCGATGTCGAGAGGTGTGTAAAGGCCCTTCTCCGGGACGTTGCCACGCAGCGGGAATTTTGCTACTGCCTTTTCTACGCTAGCGTTGTACTGATCCAACTCAGCTTGAATTTTTTCATTGCTCATAATTAAAGAAACCCTCCTATTTTTATTTGTTCGCAAAAACCAGTCGATTTATCTTATTTCTTCATCGAGCCGGTCTCGGCGAGCCTTACATGGAAATCAAGTGCTTCCTTGAGAATGTGCGGCGTATGCGCGACGCCCTTCTCCATGGTAGCCTTGAGTGCCCTCTCATAGTAATCCATGAGGATAGGCTGATAATCAGGATGCGCGCAGTTCTTGATGATGAGCTTCGCGCGCTCGCGCGGGCAAACGCCGCGGAGATCCGCAACGCCGCGCTCGGTGACGATAGCATCGACCACCTGCTGACCGTGATCGACGTGCGAGCACATCGGGACGATTGACGATATATCGCCATTCTTCGCAGTGGACTGCGTGAGGAAAATGGTAAGATAGCCGTTGCGGGCAAAATCGCCGGAACCGCCGATACCATTCATCATGCGCGTGCCGTTGACCAGCGTCGAGTTGACGTTGCCATAGATGTCGACCTCGATTGCCGTGTTCATGGCGATGACGCCAAGGCGACGGACAACCTCCGGGTTGTTCGAGATCTCCTGCGGGCGGAGCATGATATACTTCTTGTACTTCTCGATGTTCTCATAGAAACGCTTCTGTCCGTCAGGCGACGGCGTGAGGGACGTGCCGGAAGCAAAATCGAGCTTGCCGGCATCGATCATGTCGAAGATGCCGTCCTGTATGACCTCGGTGTAAACCGTGAGGTGCTCATACTTGGAGCTGATGAAACCTGACAGAGCCGCATTCGCGACATTGCCGACGCCGGACTGCAGCGGCAGCAAGTTCTTTGGCATGCGGCCAGCCGCGACCTCGCCATCAAGGAAGTCGATGAGGTTGCCCGCCATCTTCTTCGCGACATCGTCAATCGCAGCAAGCGGACGCACTTTGTCGGTGATGTCGCACGGAACGATGTACTTGATCTTCGCGGGATCGCACGGGATGAACGGCGTGCCGATGCGAGTATCGGGACGCACAACAGGAATCGGGAGACGATAAGGCGGATCGAGCGGCACATAAACATCATGCATTCCCTCAAGAGCGAGCGGCTGCGTGGTGTTGACCTCAACGATTACGACGTCAGCAGTCTTGACATACGAAGGCGCATTGCCGACGGAAGTCGTCGGAATAATGTCGCCGTTTTCGGTGATAGCAGCGGCCTCGACGATAGCAACGTCAATCTTGTTGCCCTTC
>JAFTAB010000190.1 GCA_017458745.1 Schwartzia sp. (in: firmicutes)
ACGGTCATGGGCACGAGGACATAAAGAATTACGACTTGATGGTCGCCATCATGGTCTACCTTGGAAACAGGGCCACAAAGCACCGCCTGCTCCGACTGCTTCACCTTATTTTTTTGGACAAACTGAAAGCGTCGGACAAGGCTAAAGTCTTGAAGCGCGACTACGATTTGATATTGACACCGATAATGGAAGGAGATCTGATGAAAATGGGCAGTTTGGCAGAAGGCATCGCCGAAAGAGCGAGAATGGAAGGAGAAGCAAAAGGAGAAGCCAAAGGGCGAGCTGAAGGGAAAAAAACGACTATTTTGGCATCCATTCGTAATCTGATGAAAACCATGAATTTGAGTGCCAAGCAGGCAATGGACGCGCTCATGATACCTGCTCCTGAGCAGAAAAAATACGCGCCGCAAGTGTAAAATTCAAATCACGAAAACAGCCTCTTGATGAGACAAGAAATCTCGTCAAGAGGCTGTTTTTTCAAGTATCAAATAGTTATTCAAAATTTTGTCCTTAGATAAAATATCAGATATTCATATTCAAGCCACCTGTATTGCCGCACAGTCCTTCCAAGAGGAAGGAGGCCGGCACGCCCGTTATCGGCATATCAATGGCGTCGCCTATGTGCGTCGCGTTTCGCCTGTTGATTGCGCGCATCGTCGCAATCTGTTCATTGATTTCCTTTATAGCCTCCTGCTTTTTATAGTATCGCTCATCCATTTCTTTTTTCAGCTTGGCTTTTTTCGCTCTTATAGTGAATGAGTCTTCTTTCGCGGCGTCCTCAAATCGCTTTCTCGCCCCTGATGCGCTGCCGCCAAAGTTCTTGCTCCAGCCATGGGAATAGCAGCCCTCGCCGCCGTCAAATTCCAACACCCAGTATGTCCCAGAGCTGCCAAATCCGAAAAAGGGGTCAGCCACCTGCCGCCCGTCTTTTATCATGTTCATCATCTTATCCTCGTACTCACTGTCGGACTTCATTCGCTCCCAGCACTTATCGGAAAATTTTATAATTTCTTCGTCATTGAGGCGCGTCGGGTGAAACGGAAACGATTCGACTTTCTCCTTGATATACTCCTTGTACTCATCCATTGTCATGTCCGCCGTTGATTTCATTTCTGCAACGGAAGAACCATTCGACTCCTCCTGCGCCTCCCGCAATGATGCCAGTATGTCATTATAGGATAAATCGCATTTGATGCGCTCCGCTCTTTTGCCCAGTCCTCGCGCGATTTCGCTCACAGAAGCAATGGCAGACATCCCGCCCGCAAAAATCACATCGCTCATAATATTTTTCCTCCTCACGCTTGTCAATATTGATAATTCTTTTGTTTATAGCATTTCAAAAATATTTTGCACCGGCTCCATTTCCACTTTTTGCGTCGTGGGGTCATGGACGGGTATCATGTGCGGCTTTTTCTTGTGCTGCTCGACAATCTTGCCGTCCTTTTTCGTGGTGACGAGAATCGTCCCGTCGGGCATGAGCTTTTTGCTCGTCACGAGTATGGGGGATGTTTTGGACGAGCCGCCAAGGAAAACCGAATTTTTGTCGTATGAGGCTTGAACCGAGGAAAAATCTTTCTTCGCCAGCGACGCGATATTCATTTTGCCGTTCGCGGCGTCATTTTCGCTTTGCTCTTTCAGCAGCTCCAGCGAGACACGTTTCCGCTCCCGCACATCTTCATTATTCTCCTCCAAAATCTTTTCCTGCGCTGCCGCCCTTTTTTCCCAAAAGCTGTCCTCGCTCCGTGCTTTCCGGCTTTTGGCGGAGACATCAGCCATATTCTCTTTGTGCGTGCCGATGTCGGACGTTTTTCCGAAAAGATGATAGCTTTGCCCTTTTATTGACATTTTGCTCGATACCCTGACCATGGCTTAGTC
>JAFTAB010000191.1 GCA_017458745.1 Schwartzia sp. (in: firmicutes)
GCGACGGCGAGGCTGATCGCAAACAGAGTGAGCTTTCGCCTGAAATTCGCGCGGATTCACAGGCTGATGGAGGACATAGAGGAGATACTGAAGAAAAATCATTAAAAATTTAGGCTGAATAAGTTTCATTAATATAAGGCTCATTATAAATATCGCAGAAAGGAATAACACGATGAGAATAGTTAGCGTGAAGGACGAGGGAATTGATGAAATCGAGAGGCTTTTGAAAAAGCCCGCTTTTGATGAAGTGGAGCTGTCGCCGAAAATCCGTGAGGGAAACAAGAAACTCTTTGGCGCGGATCTCACGGCTGCTGAAGTCGTCGACAGGATTGTGAGCGATGTGCGCCGCGATGGCGACTCCGCCGTGATGAAGTACACGAAGCTAATCGACAGGGTCGACCTGACTCCCGACAAATTCCTCGTGAGCGAGGAGGAGTTTCGGGCGGCGGAGCGCGAGGCAAATCCGGAGGTCGTCGAGTCGCTCAAGAAATCAATCGGGAATGTGCGCCGTTACCATGAGGAGCAGAAGCCGCGGTCGTGGCTCACCGGCAGGGAAAAAGGCTCGCTCCTCGGCCAGTGCGTGATACCTTTTGACAGGGTGGGGCTGTATGTGCCGGGCGGCACGGCGGCATATCCGTCGTCGGTCGTGATGAATGCGGTGCCGGCGTCGGTGGCTGGAGTCGGCGAGATAATCATGATGTGCCCGCCGCGCGAAGGGAAAATCAATCCGTATGTGCTTGTCGCGGCTCGCATCATCGGAGTCAAGAAAATCTACAAGATTGGCGGCGCGCAGGCAATAGCCGCGATGGCATTCGGCACGGGGACAATACCGCGAGTGGATAAAATCACGGGCCCCGGGAATATTTTTGTGACTCTCGCGAAAAAGGCGGTCTATGGCCATGTCGATATCGACATGCTCGCGGGGCCGTCGGAGATACTGATTGTCGCCGACGAGACGGCTGACCCCGAATACACGGCGGCCGACATGCTGAGCCAAGCGGAGCATGACCCGCTCGCCTCCAGCATCGTCATAACCAGCAGCGCGGAGCTGGCGGCGAAGGTTAAGGCGGAGGCGGAGAGGCAGCTTGAGTCGCTGCCTCGGAAGGAAATTGCGGCGGCCTCGCTTGAACGCAATGGGCTAATCGTGGTCGCCGAGGACATCATGCAGGCGATTGATCTTGCGAATGTGTCCGCGCCCGAGCATCTTGAGCTATTGACGAGGTCGCCGTTTGAGCTGCTGCCCTATGTGCGCCATGCGGGGGCGGTATTCCTCGGCGCGTACTCGCCCGAGCCGCTCGGCGATTACTTCGCGGGGCCCGACCACATACTGCCGACGGGCGGCACTGCGAGATTTTATTCCGTGCTCAACGTGGAGACTTTCATGAAGCGCACGAGCTTTATCTCGTACACGCAGCCGGCGCTCGCGGACGTGTCCGACGATATTGTCCGCCTTGCCGAGGCGGAGGGGCTGGATGCTCATGCGAGAGCGATAAAGCTGCGGAGGGACAAACTATGAGGTATCGCGAGGGACTGTCCGACAGGCCGTCGTATGACGTGACTGAGCGCGACTGGAAAATAAAAATAAATGCCAACGAGTGCAATCTGAATTTGCCGCCGCTCGTAGATGAGCGCGTGATGAACAGGCTTTCCCATGTCGCCTTTAATCGCTATCCGAATGATGAGGCGGGCGACCTCTGCGAGCAGATTGCGAGGAATTTCGGATGCCAAAAAGAGAATGTGCAGCTTGGCAATGGGTCAAGCGAAATAATAGAGAAGCTCTTTTACGCCTTTGGCGGCGAGGGGAACAGCATCGTCTATCCTTGGCCGTCGTTCTCGATGTACCCGAATTACGCGAAGGCGGCCGAGGCTAACGGGGTGGTGGTGAATCTCTCCGAGGATGACTACTCGCTTGATGTCTATGAATATATTCGGGCAGTGAGGGAGTCGAACGCGACGCTTGCCGTCGTATGCAATCCGAACAATCCCACGGGGAATGTCATGCCGCTCGGCGACATCGAGAAGATAGCAAAGGCGACGGCGGACGCTGACTGCGCGTTCCTCGTCGATGAGGCGTATGTCGAGTTCGGCGGAGAGAGCGCGGCGGGGCTGATGAAAAAATACAGCCACATGATTATTGCGAGGACATTTTCAAAGGCGTATGGGCTGGCGTCGGCGCGCGTGGGCTATATGCTCGCCGACTCGGCAATGGCTGAAATGTTTGGCAAGACGCTGATGCCGTATCACATGAATGTGCTCTCTACCGTTGTGGCCGACATCGTTTATCAGATGCGCGACGAGTATCGCCCGCGCATCGACATGATGATCTCGGAGAGAAAAAGAGTTTACGAGTCGCTTGGGAAATATGATGAGCTGAAGGTGTTCCCGTCGGGCACGAATTTTATTTTGCTGAAGTACGACAGGTCGGTCGCGCTCAATGAGCGGCTTGAAAAGCTCGGCATCGGAGTCAGGAGCTTTGGCAAAGCCCCGGGGCTCACGAATTGCCTGCGCGTCTCGATGGGCACCCGCGAGGAAAATGACACGCTGCTCTCGGCAATAGATGATTTCGTGAAGGGAAGTGTCTAGCATGGGGGATAGCAGGAGAGCAAAGATAAGCCGAAAGACGAAAGAGACGGATATCGTTTTGGAAATCAATCTTGACGGCGAGGGCAAGAGCGAAATAAAAAGCGGCATCGGATTTTTTGACCACATGCTTACGCTTTTTGCGAGGCACGGATTTTTTGATTTATCGGTGCATTGCGATGGCGACACGGACGTGGACGGACACCACAGCGTGGAGGATATCGGCATCGCGCTCGGCGACGCTTTTTGCGAGGCACTGGGCGACAAGGGGGGCATCGCCCGCTACGCGACTTTCTTCGTTCCGATGGATGAGGCGCTTGCCTTTGTTTCCGTGGATGTGAGCGGCAGGCCGTATCTAGTCTATGATGCGCCCGAGATGGCTCCGATGATTGGCGGGTACGACACGGAACTCACCGAGGAATTTCTGCGAGCCTTTTCGGTTCATGCGGGGCTGACTCTCCATGTGAGAGTTATTTACGGCAACAACAGCCATCACATGGTCGAGGCGATTTTCAAATGTCTCGGCCATGCGCTTCATCTTGCGACGCGCGCGGACAAAAATGTGAAAGGCGTTCTGTCGACAAAAGGCGTGCTTTGATTATATGATGTGACAACGGGCGCTTGTCCCCTGCTTTCAAGGCGGGAGATAAGCGCCCGTAAATCATTGGGCAAATTCGACCGGATTAAGTGGGAGTCTAAAACTCCAACTGAATAAGTCTCATTTAATTATTATCATATTTTGGCAAAATGTTCTCATGGTGGTATAATGAAATGCAGATTATATGCTAATGGTCGTTTTTTTTCGCCCGGCTTTGAGCGAGGGCGACGGGGGGGGAGCATTTTGGATGGTCATAGGGAAGAGTCTGGCGGGCTGACGCGTTATTTGTCGCCGCTCCATGTTTGGGCACTGGCATTTGGCTGCGCCGTTGGCTGGGGCGCGTTCATGATGCCGGGCACGACTTTTTTGCCGGCGGCGGGCCCATGGGGGACGGCTCTCGGTATGCTGGCGGGAGCCGTGGCGATGCTGGTCATTTCCGTTAATTATCATGTGATGATGAACCGCATGCCTGAGTCAGGGGGGCCGCTCGCCTATACAAAGAGGTGGCTTGGCTACGATCACGGCTTTATCTGCGCGTGGTTCATCGGGCTTGCGTATATGGCCATTCTTTGGGCAAACGCCACGGCGCTGGCGCTTTTTTCGCGTCGCCTTTTGGGCGGTATTCTTCAATGGGGATTTCACTACAGTGTGCTGGGCTACGACATCTACGGAGGCGAGATGGCGGCGTCGCTTCTCGCGCTCGCTGCGACAGGATGGTGCGCCGTCCACTGGAAGCGGCTGGCGGCACATATTCAGGCTGTCTTTGCGCTGGCGCTTGCGGTCGGCGTTCTCTTGATTGCCGTCGGTGTCCTTGGCGGAACGGGGTGGAAATTTTCTGCGCTCGTTCCTCCCTTTGCCCCGGGAGAAGCTCCCGCATTGGAAGTTTTTCAAATCGCGGCTTTAGCGCCATGGGCATTCCTTGGGTTCGAGTCGGTGGCTCATTCGGTTGAGGAGTTTCGCTTCTCCCCTCGCTCATCTCTGCCGGTGATGGCGCTCTCCGTTGTGCTGGGACTGCTCGCGTATGTGCTTTTGACTTGGGTGGCGGTGGCTGCGTTGCCCTCGGAGTTCGGAGACTGGACAAGCTACGTCAAAAATCTTGACATCATCAACGGGCTGAGGGGAACTCCCGTGTTTTATGCGGTGCATAAGTACATGGGTGAAACCGGGATGCTCCTTCTGGGGATCACGGTCTTTGCCGCTATCCTCACCGGCATTATCGGAAACTATATCGCTGCCAGCCGTCTTATGTACTCCATGGCAAAAGACCGGCTGCTTCCCGAGTGGTTCGGCGTGCTGACAAAAGACGGCGTGCCGAGAAACGCTATCCTCTTTATTTTCTTTATATCTATTCCAATCCTGATGGCGGGCCGTACTGCGCTTGGATGGATCGTGGACGTGACGACGGTGGGGGCGGCCATTGCATACGGATACACCTCCGCCGCGGCCTTCACCGAGGCGAGGAAAGAAGGCCGTTTCATGATCCAGGTCAGCGGGGCACTGGGGTGCATGTTTTCCCTGATGTTTTGCCTGTTCCTGCTATTGCCTCATTTCTGGGAAATCAGCGCGCTGGCTGCGGAGTCTTACCTCATTCTCGCTGTCTGGAGCATTTTGGGGCTCGTCGTGTTCCGCCTGCTTTTCAGTCGCCATGAGGGGCGGATTTTGGGCAAATCAACGGTGGCATGGGTGACGCTGCTGTTCCTGATTTTTTTCTCCTCGCTGATGTGGGAGCGGCAGTCAGCTCACAGGGTAATCGGTTCAATGGTGCAGGAAATGGGCGGCCATTACGCGAGGGAGATGCAGGAATGGGGAATTGTGAGGTCGCGCGATCAGCGGGTGGCGGACAGGATTTATCTCAGGGAAAAAATGGAGTCCGTCCGCGGCAGTCTTCTTTCCTCAAATCTGATGCACATGGGGCTTCTATGCGTGAGCCTCGTGCTAATGTTCAGCATCTACGCTGCCACGCATGAACGCGAGCAGAAGATGGAGATGGAAAAACTCAAAGCGGAGCACGACAGCCGTGCCAAGACTGTCTTTCTCTCCAATATGTCCCACGACCTCCGCACGCCGATGAACGCCATAATCGGATATATCAACCTGGCGAAGCGGGAGCCGAATGACATCGGGAAAGTGAAAGAGTATCTTGAGAAAATTGGAGTAGCAAGCCATCATCTCCTTGCGCTCATCAATGACGTGCTTGAAATGAGCCGCATTGAGAGCGGCAAGATGGAGCTGGAGGACACGGATACCGATTTGGTCGGCCTTATAGGCGAGATCGATGATATGTTCGCGACGCAGATGGAGGCCAAGGGGATCCGCTTTAAAGTGGACACCTCTGAGGTGAGACATCGCCATGTCCGCTGTGACAAAAATCGTCTTAACCGCGTGATTTTGAACTTGGTCAGCAATGCCTTTAAGTTCACGCCGGAGGGCGGCTCAATCTCTATCCGCCTCTCCGAGAAGGGGGAGATCACGGACGGCGCGGCGGACTACGAGCTGCGCGTGAAGGACAGCGGCATCGGAATGTCGGAGGAATTTGCGAGGACGGTCTTTGAGTCGTTCACGAGGGAGAGAAATCAGACGGTGAGCGGCATTCAGGGCACGGGTCTCGGCATGGCGATCACCAAGAACATCGTTGACCTCATGCATGGCACAATAGATGTGCTCACGGAGCAGGGGAAAGGGACTGAGTTCGTGGTGAACCTGCGCTTTTCTTTGCAGGAGAATCCGCCCGAGGACACGGGGGAGGACGTCGGCAGCTCCGAGGCAATGGACTTCAGCGGCCTGAAAATTCTTTTGGTGGACGATTTGGATGTGAACAGGGAAATCGCGACGATGATTCTCGCCGAAGAGGGATTTGAAGTCAGGACAGCGGAAAACGGCAAGGAGGCTCTTGACATACTCGCGGCGGCTTCCCCCGGCGATTTTGACATCGTCCTGATGGATGTCAGGATGCCTGTCATGAATGGCTATGAGGCGACAAAAGAGATACGTCGCTTGCCGACACGGGAAATCGCGACCCTGCCCATCTTGGCCATGACCGCCAATGCGTTGCGCGAGGATGTGCAGGAGGCTCTCGACGCAGGCATGGACGGACACATTGCAAAGCCGATTGACGTGCAAAAGATGTTTGAGACATTGGCGGAGGTGCTGAGGAAAAGGCGCATGAGCCGGCCAGAGGACGTGTCGAGGGATGTGATCTGAAGATATGATGTATTATCTGGCGAAAATTGTCAGCTCAATTTGCTGCATGATGCCATTTGGATTGGCGGAGGCCATTGGAAATTTCCTCGGCTCATTCTCATGGCTCGTCGTGCCAAAATGGCGCAAAAAAATGGCAATCGACAATATAAAGCGATGCCTCGGCGTGGATGAGGAGGAGGCGCGGCGCATAGCCAAGGAATCATGGGTGCGCTTCGGCCCGATGCTCATGGAGGTGATGCGATTCCCCGTGATTCACGAGCGAATGACCGAGCTTGTCGAGATAGCTGGCGACGGTGCGAAACTGCTGCGCGACGGCCTCGCGCTTGGCAAGGGAGGCATAATCGCGACGGCTCACAGCGGCAACTGGGAGCTGATGGGCGGCGCACTCTCGGCGATGGGCTTTCCGATTGTCGGCGTGGCGCAGAAGCAAAAGGAAGCGGATTTCGATAAATTCATCAATGAATATCGTCGCATGGTCGGAATGCACATCACATACAAGGGCGATGTGCGCGAGATGTACGACATGCTGAAAAAGGGATGGATCATAGGGCTGCTCATGGATCAAGATATTTCCGTGAGGGATGGCATCGTGTTTGATTGGTTTGGCAGGGCAACGAATTTCGTGCAGGGGCCGGCGACATTCGCCCGCTATCGTGGGGCGCCGCTTTTCCCAGGCTACATTCATCGCCTTGAGAATGGCCGCCACCGCATTATAATTTATCCTCCGATTTTCGTCGAAAAGACAAAGGACAAGCATGCGGATATTCTCAATGCCATGATCAAGGTGAGCAAGGTGCTGGAAAAGCATATAAGGGAGTACCCGGAGGAGTGGTTCTGGATGCACGACAGATGGAAATCAATGCGCCACAGGCATCAAGACGGCGGCGAGGCAGCCGCCGCGAGCGACAATGATGAAAATTCATGATGTTGATTGAGGTGCAATGACACAATGAAAAATTCACATCTTTATTTCATCGCCGCAGTCATTGCATTTGCTATTGGCGCGGCGAACTGGTCGACAGCCTCGCCCGTGCTTTCCGTCGGGATGTGGTTCCTGACTGCGGCGCTTGGGGGATTAGGATTTTACTCGATGGGGCAGAAAAAAGTCGAGGGAGAGCTGAGCCTCAAAATGCCCGACCATGCGCCGCAGGGATTTTTGCCGGAGAGCTTTCTGAAGGCGGTCGATGATTTCAACTTCATACAAGAGGCCATGCCCGGCATAAAGGACTCAGAGCTCAGGGCGCAGCTTGATGAGCTTCAGCATACGTCGCGCAACATGCTCACGTATCTTGAAAAGTATCCGGAGAAGTTGCCCTTGGCCAGAAGATTTATCGACTATTATCAGGACAGGACGGTGGAGCTTGTAAAAAAATATCAGGATTTTGCGGCCACGGGACTTTCGACGCCCGACGTGCTCACGGCAATCGACAGAATAAAGAAAGGGCTGGCAGATTTTCGCTACGCTTATGAAGACCAATTTTCAAGACTTATGTCGGATAGTTTCATCGACCTTGACGTGGAGCTGAAGGTTGCGGAGCAGGAGATGAGCTTCGACGGCATAGAGAAAAAATCGCACGAGAATGTGCCTGACTATCGGGCGGCGGTCGGCGAGCGAACGGGGCTGTACTTCACTGAGCGGAGCGGGGAGCGCAAGGGCAGGTCGGGCTTTCGCGGCGAGGAAAAAAAGAGCAAGAGGAATGGCAGCGGCGAGGAAAAATTCACATTTGGCACATGGACATCGTACATCAAGGAAAAAGGCGAGCTGATCATGGAAAAATTTATGGGGCGCGGCGCCGCCATGCCGGTGATGGACACGCTGCCCTCTTATGTCATATCCGATTTGCGGCATCAAAAGCTGATAGCGGGTCTGCTGGGGATTTTCTTCGGCTCAATCGGGGCTCATAAATTTTATTTCGGCAAGACTAAATGGGGAATACTGTACGCGGCATTCTTTTGGACATCCATACCGGGATTCATAGGCTTCGTCGAGGGAATGCGCTACCTGCTGATGCCGCTTGATGACTTTTATGTCCAGTACTATGACAAGAAAGATTCGTTTTGAGAAATTTTAATATATCCTAATAAAATCATAGACGCTTTTGCGTCTTTTTTTATTTGCGGTTAAATTTTTATATAAATATAATTTTTCTCTTATAATTCCGTAAAAATTATCATTTATTATATCAAGCGAGGAAGAATAAAAAAGAAATTATTAGAATTTGATAATCGCATTGTATTCCTCAAATTTTATATCGTATTGAGCAAAATATTGCAGTATAATTGTGATTTGATGAAATGCTTTGAAAGGGTGAGCGGGATGAAAAGCATGAAAATGATTCGGGCGATGATTGCGGCGGCTGTGATGCTTTTGCCGGGCTCGGCATCGGCCGTTGAGTTGTCCATACAGGAGGCGGTCGACCTCGCCATCGCGCAGAACACGTCTCTCCGCATAATGGAGAAGGGCGAGGAGACGGCGAAAGCCAATCTGAAATCGGCGCGCGGGCAAAACAGTTTCGGGGTGTCGGCCAGCGGCAATGTGACCGAGAGCAAGACTAAAAACTACACGCGCACCGATGAGAGCGCGGCGACCCTCAATGTCGAGCTGCCGATTTACTCGGGCGGCAAAAACGAGGCCAACATAAAAAGCGCGGAGATTGGCATCGACTCGGCAAGGCTCACTACGGAGAGGGCAAGAGAGGATCTGCGCCTTTCGGTGGTGAAGGCATATTATGATGTGCTGGAGGCAAAGCGCACGGTTGACATCGATCAGGAGTCCGTTGACAATTATCAGGCGCATCTCGACAACGTGGAGCAGCTGTACCGCGCAGGCAGCAAGGCGAAGCTCGATGTGCTGCGCTCGTCGGTTGAGCTGGCTAACGCGCGCCAGACGCTCATAAAGGCGCAGAACGAATACAATGTGAATATCGTCACGCTGAAAAATCTTTTGCGGCTCGATCAGGAAGAGCCTCTGGTTCTCACGGAGGATTTCGCGTTCGTGCCGTTTCATCCGCGAATGGAGGCTTGCCTCGACTACGCTTTCACCAACAGAAAGGATTTGATCGTGGACGCGTACTCGCTGGAGCAGAGCGAGCTTGCCATAGACATGGCGAAGGCGGGTTTCCTGCCGTCCGTAGGTATTTTCGCGAGCACGGGCGCGTCAAATAATTTTTATCCTAATCATGATAGCTCGTATCATTACTCTTTAGGCGCGAGGGTCACGTGGAATATTTTTGACAGCGGAGTGACAGAGGCGGCGGTCGACAAGGCGGTGACGCAGCGCGACATCGCGAAGCTGACTCTTGAAAGGGACAAGGAGGATGTGGATCTCCTGCTGCGTCAGGCGTATTTCAATATGCGCGAGGCGGAGAAGCGGCTCACGGCGACTTATGCCGCTGTCAAGGAGGCGGAGGAGGACTACTTCATCACTCGTGAGAAGTACCGCGCGGGGCAGGGCATACTGCTCGACATCATAGACGCGCAGCTTGCTCTCTCGACGGCTCAGCTTAATCTCATCAGCGCGGAGTATGACTACGCCCGCGACAAGGCGACCGTGGAGAATCAGATGGGATTGTCGCTCGGCCTCTCGCCAAATGTGGCTGACGAGGAGCGGGCGGCGGAGATGGAGAGGCTCATCGCGGAGCGCGGCGGGCTGCCGCCCGGGCCGCCACTCGCGAGGGACTATCGCAGGGCGCAGGGCATCGTGGGCGACGAGGACGAGAACGAATACGAAAAGCTGTCAATCAATGAGACGATGCGTAAAATCGAAGAGGAAAGAGCGGCTTTAGAGGCTCAGAAAACGTCGGACGGGAGCACGGCCGACAATGGGGATGAGGTGGCATCATGAAAAGCGGAATAGTGAAGGTCATTGCAATCATCGTGGTGATCGTGCTCGGCGCATTCGGCGGATATAAATATTATCAGGATACGCAGCAGGCGAAGGCGGCATCGTCGGTGCAGACCGTGACCGCGGAGAAGATGAATCTCAAGTCAATCGTCTCGGCGACAGGCACGATAAAGCCGGTGAACTCGGTCGAGGTCAGCTCAAAAATCACTGCCCGCATAAAGACGGTGCTCGTGAAGGAGAATGAGCATGTGACGGAGGGACAGACGGTGGCGACGCTCGACGGCAAGGACTACGAGGCGAAGGTGGAGCAGGCGCAGTACAAGGTCATCAACACTAAGTCGAAGTACGATCGAGAGGCGTACCTTTACCAGATAGGCGCGGCGACGAAGGAGGAGTTCGAGGACGCTGTCTATCAATATGATACGGCTCTCTCGACGCTGGAGGTCGCGCAGAGCGATCTCGCAGAGACGGTCATAGTTGCCCCGATGGACGGCTATGTGGTTGGCGAGCCGCAGACCCCCGGCACGATGGCGGTGCAGGGCGTCTCTAATCCGACCGTCATCATGCGCATTGCCGATCTTTCAACGAAGCAGATAAAGGCGAAAGTCGACGAGACGGACATCGGAAGCGTGCGCGTGGGGCAAAACGCTACTTTCACGGTTGACGCGTACCCGTCAACTACATTCACCGCCCGCGTGTCGAAAATATCGCAGACGGACGTGACGAGCAGCTGGGACACGTCGTCCAGCTCGTCATCGTCGTCGTCGGTCAGCGTCATCTATTACTATGTGACGCTGGACGTCGATGACCCGAATAATCTCCTTTTCCCGGGCATGACCGCCGAGGTCGATGTCACGACGAGCGAAAAGAACGGCGTTGTCTCGATACCGATTGCCACGCTCAAGACGAACACTCAGGGGACGTATGTGCTGTTGATGCAGGACGACGGCACTACTAAGGAGCAGCCTGTGAAGACCGGCATCTACAGCGACGAGTATGTGGAGATTGTCGAGGGGCTGAATGAGGGCGACGTGGTTGCAAATACATACAAGGCCAAGTCGTCGACCGGCAAGTCGTCGTCCAAATCCGGCGGCAGGCCGCCGGGAGGAATGCCGCGATTCTAAAATATGCAAGAAATCAAATATTCCTAAGTCAACTATGGAAAGGTACTGATTTGGATTTTAGCATTGGATTGGTGGTGAAAAAATGGCGCAAACAAAGGCGGAGCACATTATTGAGCTGCGGGGCATAAAGAAAATCTATCAGGTCGGGGATCAGGAGGTCGCGGCTTTGGCCGGGGTGGATCTGAACATCGATCAGGGCGAGTTCGCGGCTCTCATGGGACCGTCCGGCTCGGGAAAATCGACTCTCATGAATATCCTCGGTTGTCTTGATAGGCCCACCGTGGGCTCGTACAAGCTCGACGGAGACGAGGTGGCGAATCTTTCCGATGATGACCTCGCGCTCACGCGCAACAGGCGCATCGGGTTCGTGTTTCAAAATTTTAATCTTTTGTCGCGCATCTCGGCGGCGGAGAATGTGGCTCTGCCGCTCGTGTATGCCGGCGTGTCGAGGCGGGAGCGCGAGGAAAAATCACGGAAGGTGCTCGCGTCGGTGGGGCTCTCGGACAGGGCCGACCACCAGCCGAATGAGCTGTCGGGCGGGCAGCGCCAGCGAGTGGCCATTGCCCGCGCGCTCGTCAACGACCCGCATATCATCATGGCGGATGAGCCGACGGGCAACCTTGACACCAAGTCAACGAAGGAAATCATGGAAATATTTGAGGGGCTTCACGAGTCGGGGAGGACGATTATCCTCGTAACGCATGAGCCCGAGATCGCGGCGTGCGCGAGCCGGCAGCTTTTGGTTCGCGACGGGCGCATAACGAGGGACGCCGGCAAGGGCGAGAAGATGGATGTCGTGTAGGAGGTGATGTCATGGGCATGTTTTATGAGAGCGTCAGCATCGCGCTGAAAGCGCTGCTGTCCAACAAGATGCGCTCGATACTCACGATGCTCGGCATCATCATCGGCGTCGGCGCTGTCATAGCCATGGTGTCAGTCGGAATGGGCGTGACGCAGAACGTGACAAATTCCATCGCGAGTCTCGGATCAAATATGCTTATCATTCGCCCCGGCGCGTCCATGTCGGGAGGACTGAGGGGCTCGGCGGGCTCGCGCACGACGCTGAAGTACGCGGACGCCATCGCGATAAAGAAAAAGGTGAAGGACATTGATTATGTGTCGCCCACGGCGTCAAGCTCATATCAGGTCGTCTACGGCAACCAGAACTGGAACACGGAAGTGCAGGGCGTAACGCCCGAGTTCATGGCGATAAGGGATCTCACGGTGGGAGCCGGTTCTTTCATCACTGAAAATGAGCTCGCGACGAGGGAGCGTGTCGCTGTCATAGGCACGACGGTGTCGACGAATCTCTTCGGCGAGGAAAATCCCGTCGGCAAGGTCATACGTATCAATAATCAGCCCTTCCGTGTCATTGGGGTGTTAGAGAGCAAGGGACAGTCGTCCGTCGGGCAGGATCAGGACGATGTTGTCATTATCCCGCTCACGACGGCGATGGACAGGCTGCTCGGCATAAACTATGTGCGAATGATAAACGTGCAGGTGTCATCGCAGGACAAGATGGACGCGGTGCAGGCGGATATCGAGTCCCTGCTGCGCCAGCGTCATCATCTTATCGGCAAAAAGGAAAACGACTTTCAGGTGCAGAACCTCACGAGCCTCATGACGACGCTCAATGAAACGACGACGATGCTCACGCTGTTCCTCGGCAGCATCGCGGCGATTTCTCTCTTGGTAGGCGGCATCGGAATCATGAATATAATGATGGTCTCCGTCACGGAGCGCACGCGCGAGATCGGCATACGAAAGGCGCTCGGCGCGACATTCAAAAATATAATGACGCAGTTCCTGATAGAGTCGGTCGTCATCGGTGTGATAGGCGGGCTGATAGGAATAGCGTTCGGCGTGGGAGTCGCGTTTGCGATTTCAAAGTTTGGCTCATTCAATACGGTGATTACTGCAGCCCCGATACTCCTTTCGTTCACTTTCTCGGTCGGGATTGGCCTCTTTTTTGGCATATATCCCGCCAGGAAGGCGGCATTGCTTGACCCGATTGAGGCACTGAGATATGAGTGATAAGATATATATGATTTTGATGCGGGCGTGTTCCGGGGGTGGTGTTTATGAGGGCAATTAAAGTCTTTGGCGTAATGCTTGCATCGTGCGTCTGCCTCATGCTGATGACGGCTGTCGCTTTAGCCAATCAGGTCACGGTGACGGGTCACGGCGCGACGGAGCGCGACGCCATACATGACGCGATGCGCGCGGCAATAGAGCAGGAGGTCGGCGTGTACGTTGACAGCCAGACTTATGTGGAGAATTATCGCGTCATCAATGACGAGATTTATATGAAATCCGAGGGCTACATACGGAGCTACGAGGTGCTCCACCGAGGCCGCGAGGGCGGCGTGTACGCCGTGATGATTCGCGCCGATGTCACATCCGAGATACTGCGTGACGACCTCATGACGAAGCTGCAGAAGCACGCGGTCATAGCGGCGAACATGGAGGATCCGCGCATCGGGGTCATGGTGTTCGAGGAGGACGGCACGGAAAACGCGACTGTCGAGAACAAAATCATAAACGGCCTGAGGAACAACGGATTTTCTCGACTAATCGACATGAGACAGATTGACGCCTCGGTCAAGAACCGCATCGCGAACGCTCTGTATGAGGGCGACGCCGACTTGGTCAGCATGCTGCAGCACCAATTCAACGCTGATTACTTTGTGACCGGATTTATCAGCGCGTCTGCGAGCGGATTCAATGTCCCGGTAGGCGATATACCTTTCCTCGGGGAAATTGGCTGGCGCAATGTCAATGTGACTATTGACATTCGCATGGTGAATGTCAATACGGGGGAAATAATATACGCCAATTCGTTCTCGGGTGACGCGTCGGGATTGAGCGGCAAGGCGGAGAGCAGGGCACTGAAGGAGGCGTCAAAGAATATCGCCAGGGAGCTTTCGCGTGAGGCATTCAAAAAGGCGGCGAACCCCGAGCAGCATGTGACGATTATCGTGACCAATGGGCGGCTTGGCTCCATGTCGGAGGCGTATGCGCGGATCAGCCGCATCCCCGGCGTGAGCGGAGTGTACACGAGGGCGATGCAGGGTGACAATATGCAGATAGATGTCGATTATCATGGCACGGCTCACGATCTGGCGCAGGCGCTGGAGCGAGACGGAATCATGATAAGCGAGATGAACTCCGAGTATATTAAAATCTGATGTGTTTTTCAAACTGCATGGCGCATGATTGCGCTCTCACGGGATTTCGTCAGGGAGAGGGGCAATCGCGCGCCACGGCGGGACAGGGCAATACCATTTGCAAATAGAAGTAATTTTTAAGGAGGAGTTGTATCATGAAAAAGATTGCATCGTTATTTGTTGCTCTTTGCCTGATGGCATTTTGCGGTATCGCGATGGCGGCGGGCGCGGATTTTGAGACAAACCGCGTCGAGGCTGAGGGCTATGGCCTGCCTCCGGCATACGTGACGAGCCAAGCGCAGGCGAAGCTGCTCGCCAGACGCGCCGCGATCGCCGACGCGTATCGCTCGCTGGCGGAGCAGATGGGCGGCGTGCAGGTGGACTCCGAGACGACGGTGAAGGATTTGCAGCTTCAGAGCGACGTCATTTCGACGAAGGTCTCTGCCCTCGTGAAGGGAGCAAAGGTCACGCAGGTCGATTATGAGGATGGCGCATGCCATGTCGTGCTGTCCGTGCCGCTTTTCGGCACGACCGGCTCTCTTGCTGCCGCTGTTATCCCGCAGAAATACAGCCGCGACTCATTCCCGACGACCCTGTCGCCTGAGCCTGAGGAAAATCCATACTCCGCTGCGCCGTCAACGACCACGACGACGACCACCACGACGACGACAACGACGTCCTTGCCGCAGGTTACTTTGCCAAAAACTGAAATTCCAAAGCCGGAGCCACCTAAGGCGGATACGCCGAAATACAGGAACAACTCGAGCGGCAGATACACTGGCATCATCGTTGACGCCAGCGGCTTGGGACTGCGCACGGCAATGAGCCCCGTAATCAAGACGACGGCAGGTGAGCCAATTTACGGCTACAAAAATCTTGACTCGCAAAAGGTAATCAAAAACGGGATGGCGGGCTACACGCATGACATCAATTCAAAGGTTGAGCGCGCGGGCGCGACCCCGCTCTATATAAGGGCAGTAGGCGTGGACAAATACTTTAATCCGGTAGTCACCGTGAACGACGCCGAGCTCATACTGAAGGAAAATCAGATGACGCACTTCCTTGACGCGACAAATGTTGTGTTTGTTATTTGACATCAATATTTAATGGAGATGGAGCTGTCGGCGGCCGTTTTGGCGCCGACAGCTTTCGTGCGGAAGCGTTAAATGGAAGGGGAGATGGTATGCGCGCGCAGTTTTTGTGTCTGAGAATGACGGCTTTGAGCGTGATGGTGTTTTTGCTGCTCTTTGTCCATGACGGGCTTGCAAGCCCGCTGACCACGGAGGCGGATTTGGCGCATGGGCGAATAGGGACATGGCCGGGCTCAAAGGTCGAAGAATATGCCCGCAAGATATACCCGAATGCCAAGTTTGTCTATTTGGACACCGTGGCCGATATGGCGCAGAACCTGAGGCAGGGAAAAATCGATGCCTTTGCGATGAACCGCATACTCGTCGACGAGCTCTTTTATAACGGCGAGACGGGCATGGAGATTTTGGGCGATTCCTTGGGAAAAACAGCTTACAGCTTTGTCTTTGCCTATTCGGACAGGGGAGAAAAATTGTGCAACGAGTTCAACGATTTTCTGCGGGCCAATCGAGAAAATGGCACGCTGCATGAGCTGCAGCAAAAATGGCTGAATCATGAAGGGGATGTCGCGGACTACAAGCCGCCCGTTCTTTCGGGAGAAAATGGCACATTGTCCGTGGTGATAAATCCGATATTCCCCCCGATGCTTTTCGTGAGCAACGGGCAATTTGCAGGATATGAGGCGGAGCTGCTGGCGAGATTTTGTGAGGCTTACGGCTATGACTTCAAACCGACGGTGGCCACGTTCGAGGCGGCCGTGGGCGGCGTGGCAAACGGTCAGTTTGACATCGGCATGAGCTCGGTTGAGTACATTGCGGAGCGCGAAGAGCATGTGCTTTTTTCCAATCCCACCTGCGAGGCTGACTGCGTCCTCGTGGTGCGTTCCGATGGTGCAAATTCTGCCGGTATATTGGACACGCTGAAGAAAAAAATATATGACACGCTCATACGCGAGAATCGATGGAAAATGCTCGTCAATGGCATGGCGACGACGCTTGTCATAACATTTGCATCCGTTCTGCTGGGCTCGTTGGGCGGGTTCTTTCTTTGCCTGCTTTATCATGAGGGGAATCGTATATTCAACAGTCTCGTTGAAAACGTGTCCCGATTCCTGCAAGGGATGCCTGTTGTCGTCCTGCTTATGACCTTCTACTACATCGTGTTCGGCAGTTCCGATATGAGCGGCGTTGTTGTTGCGATAATTGTCTTTTCGTTGATTTTTGCCTTCGGCGTGTTTGGGATGCTCAAAAGCGGGGCGGACAGCATACCGAGGGGGCAAACCGAGGGGGCGTTGGCACTTGGGTTTTCCGAGCGTCAGGCGTTCGTGAGGTTCATTCTGCCGCAGGCGGTTCGGATTTTCTTTAGAACATATCAGACGGCAATCGTGGATCTTCTCAAATCCACGGCCATTGTAGGCTATATCGCGGTGCAGGATCTCACCAAGATGGCCGACATTATCCGTGCGAGGACCTTTGACGCTTTCGCGCCTCTCATCGCGATTTCGGTTTTGTATTTTTTGCTGGCGTGGCTGCTGAAAAAAATAACCGGCGAAATATTGATAAGGCTCAATCCTGAAAATCGGACAGCAGAGGAAATCCTGCCGGGGGTGAAGCTATGAGCAGCAAAAGAGAAAATGGGAGCGCCCCGCTCCTCAGAATAAATCATGTCAAGAAGGAATACCCCGGAGTCGTGCCGCTTCGCGATGTAAATCTCACGGTTGAGGAGGGCGATGTCATCTCCGTTATCGGCCCATCCGGGACGGGAAAATCAACATTGCTGCGCATGATTAACAGGATGGAGGAAGCCACGGCAGGAGAAATCTTCTTTCACGATGAGGAGATAACCTCCCCTTCCTGTGATACAGGGAAGCTGCGACAAAAAATCGGGATGATTTTTCAGTCATTCAATCTTTTTCCTCATCTCACCGTCATAGAAAACATCATGGCGGCACCTGTCGCGCTGAAAAACTTGTCAAAGCAGGAAGCTTATGACAAGGCAAAGGCATTGCTTGGCAAGGTTGGACTCGTGGAGAAAATGTTCGGCTATCCCCGTGAATTGTCAGGCGGCCAGCAGCAGAGAATCGCCATAGTCAGGGCGCTGGCAATGGAGCCCGAGCTTTTGCTGCTTGACGAGCCGACCTCTGCCCTTGATCCGACCATGACAGGTGAGGTGGAGAGCGTCCTGAACCAGCTCGGCAAGGACGGCGTCACCATGATGATTGTCACGCACAGCATGGAGCTGGCGCGGCGTGTGTCAAGCCGCGTCCTCTACATGGACGAGGGTGAGATTTACGAAGAAGGGACACCCGACGAGATTTTCACGTCTCCGAGACGAGAAAAGACAAGGCAGTTCATTCATCGCCTGAAAGTTTTGACCATTGTCGTGGAACAGCGCGAATTTGATTTTGTCGGGAAAACAAATGAGATCAATGTATTCGCGCAAAAAAACGGTGTGCCGAGGTTGATGACACATTTTCTGCTGCTGCTCTTTGAGGAGCTGGTCGTTCACCTTATCCTGCCAAGGATTGCGGAGTCGCCGCGCATCGTCTGGTCTTTGGAGTACGACGCGAAAAACGAGCAAGCTCAGATGTCTGTCAACTACAACGGAGGAGTTTTCAACGCAATGGAGGGCGGCGACGAATTGTCCATGGGCATCATACGCAGATGCGCGAAGACTGTTCGCTATGAATCCGTAGCGGATGAGAAAATGCCGAATCATATCTTTGCAACAGTGGCTTTGAATAAAGAATGACACTTAGTATAAAACGACCCCCATAAGCTGGATTGTCAGATCCAATTTATGGGGGTCGTCTGATTTCAAATTGCGTGGATATTATTTTTGTGCCTTGAACAGTGGCAGCGATTCCAAAAATATTATGTCTGTCCTCTTGGAGGCGTCGCCCTCGGCCAGCACTGCCGCCTCCGCGATGATCGTGCCTCCGACTTTTTTCGTGAGGTCCTCCATGGCCCTCATTGAGCCGCCGGTGCTTATGACATCGTCAAGCAGCAGGACCTTGCGTCCCTTTATGAGCTCGATGTCCGTATCCGTCAGGTAGAGCTTCTGCGAGCCTTTGGTGGTGATGGAAACATCATCGACCCAGACAGGGTTTTCCATGTAGGCCTTGACGGACTTGCGCGCCACGACATAGCGTTGCATGTTGAGCAGATGCGCGAGCTCCGCCGCGAGGGGGATGCCCTTGGTCTCCGCCGTCAGGATGATCTCCGCGTCCCTCGGAACCTTCTGAGCCAATGCGCGGGCGCAGGCATTTGTCAGCTCGACATCTCCCAGCAATACGAATCCGGCAATAGCAAGCGTATCATCGAGATTGAGTATTGGCAGGCTGCGCTTGACGCCCGCCACTGTCAAATCATAAAATCTTTTAGCCATGATGCACCTCACAATGCTTTTTACTAAAAATTATTCTACATTTTTTTTTTAGGAATTGCAAGAAAATGAATTTTTATTGCGCTCGAAATGTTTTTGGTTACATGGAGCGAAAGCTGTGTTATTATATAATAGCTTGATAATATTTACTGGGAGGAATGTCTTATGAACATGAAAAAGAAGATATGCGCCGCATTGCTGGCGGCAACTGTGAGCGTCGGGGCGGCCGTCGTCGCTCCTGTGTCGGAGGCGGCATCGAGAGCCGAGCTTGCCGCGATCTCAGTGAACAGGAGCGGCAGCAATTTCCAATACTGGAACAAGAAATCGGAGTCATTCCGCGCTCTCACCGGATTCGTCAAGGACGTAACTAACCCCGAGAGCAAGAATTACATACCGGTGGAGGACCGCATAGCAGTATTTGACCTCGACGGGACGCTTTTATGTGAAACTACTCCCTCGTATTTTGAGTGGATGCTCTATTTGGAGCGCGCCCTCAATGACCCGACATACGATGCGTCGTTCAGGGATCGTGATTATGCGAGGATGGTAAAAGGCGGAATCTACCATATCGGTATTCCAAACCCGATAGAGGGGACGGGGCTTGAGTACAGCCCCAACGGTAGAGGGTACGATGCCCCCGAGAGCCTGCCGAAAGATTTGGACAGGGGGCAGGCGCAGTCGCAGGAGTCGGTTTTCGCGGGGCTGACGCTGCCCGAATACGAGGCATACGTTAAATCTTTCATGAAGACCCCGGCTGAGGGAATGAAAAATCTCCTGCGCGGCGAGTCTTTCTATATGCCCATGGTCGAGGTGGTTTCCTACCTCCACGCGAACAAATTCAAGGTTTTCATCGTCTCGGGCTCGGACAGGCAGACGCTCCGTGTGCTCGTCAATGGAGTGCTGCCCATCGAAAGCGACAATATAATCGGCACTGATATTATGCACGTCGCATCGCATCAGGGCGACAAAGACGGGCTGGACTATCTTTATGAAAAGAATGATGAAGTAGTGCGCGGCCAGTTCATTTTGAAGGACGTGAAGATGAACAAGGTATCAAATATCGTGCGCGAGATAGGGAAGCAGCCTGTCCTCGCTTTCGGAAATTCATCGGGCGATTCGAGCATGTTCAACTACACCATAACGGGCAACAAATACAAGTCGTTGGCTTTCGCCCTGCTCTGCGACGACACTGAGCGCGAGCTTGGCAATATGCAGAAAGCGGAAAAAATGCTGGCGTCCTGCAAAAAATATGGATGGATTCCGGTCTCGATGCGCAATGATTTCAAGACCATCTACGGCGACAATGTGACACGCGCCGACAGGTAAAAA
>JAFTAB010000192.1 GCA_017458745.1 Schwartzia sp. (in: firmicutes)
AGCGAAATTATCAACGGAAAATCTGCGTTGACTCCAGAAACAGCATTACAACTTGAACGAGTTGTAAAAGTACCGGCAGATTTTTGGAATCGCTTGGAGGCCAATTATCGTAACGATTTGGCAAGGATTGCTGAAGCAGAGCGTTTGATTACCGAAGTAAGTTGGGCAAAGGGATTTCCTTTGGCTGCCATGCGAAAATATGGGTGGATTGATTCAGTAAAAGATCCTGCATTGCTTGTAGATTCTTTACTTTCTTTTTTCGGAGTGGCATCTGTTGATGCATGGCGTTCACGTTGGGGACATGTAATGTGTTCTGGGTTGTCTTTTCGAAAATCAAAAACATATTCAGTTGATGCGCGTTCTTTGTCTGCATGGTTGAGACATGGAGAAATTGTTGCCGGCAAGATGAATGTTGCAAAATTTAATAAAGAGCGATTCATTGAAGGAGTCAATGAAATCCGAAATTTAGTACTAAAAAAGCCTTTTGATTTCACATCTGACATGATTCGTATTTGTGCACAAGCTGGGGTCGCACTTGTATTTACTAAAGAACTCCCTAAAGTCCCAGTGCATGGTGTCACGAGGTGGATTCGTGCAGATCAGGCCATTATTCAATTAAGCTTACGTTATCGTACTGATGACCATTTTTGGTTTAGCTTTTTTCATGAAGCAGGACATGTGATATTACATGGTAAACGGGATTTTGTTTACGAGGCCGAGGAACTAGAGTGGGAACATGAAGCGGATGCATTTGCTTTAAACAAGTTAATTCCAGAAGCGGCTTACGCGTATTTTATTGCCGTTCACAACAACAATTTCACTGAATCCAATGTTAAAGAGTTTGCGGCTTCGCAATGTGTTCCCCCGAGCGTCGTGGTAGGACGCTTGCAGCATGAAAAAAGGCTTGCACCGAACCGATTAAACGGCTTAAAAAAGCACTTTGAATGGGCATCGTAATTGAAAAGGCAAAATTTAATATAGTACGAGGCTGCCGCATATAATTGAAATGTGCGGCAGCTTTTTTGCTACAAAAAATCCCGTGAAGCGGAAAACTTCACGGGATTTTTTTATTTCACACATTCATATCATCGGGACTTTGCAGCAGGGAACACAATTTATCACGAGTTTTTCATCACGCCCTCCAAATACTCCTTAAGGTTCGACTTTATCGGCATGATATAGATGTTGCCCGATTTCTTTTTGACAAATTCCATTGCCTTTATGCCGAAGTCTATGCTCCATTCAAGTGTCGGCTCGAACCCTTTCGGGAACATGACATGATTTTTCTGCTCCCAGTAGCTCTGCGACGCTTTCGACTGAATCGGCGAGATGCCCCAATAGACTTCTATGCCGTCCATCATGTCGTCGTACATTTCCATGAACCGCATATCAAAAAACGGCTGCGTGAAAAATCCCGCCGCGCCCGCCTGCAATTTTCGGCGTATGCGGTACTGCTCCTGCTGCATACTGCCACGGTACTGGTCGATGCCCGCGTAAACTTTTATTTTTGGCAGTTCCTCGCGGAATTTCCTTATCACGTCGGTCGACACGGTAGGATAGACGGTGTGCCTCATGTCCTGCGGCGGGTCGCCCTCGATGACGAGCACAGAGCGGATGTCATGCTCCACGAGGTACGGCCCCATCTCGAGCGGCTTCGTGAGGTCTATGTCCATCGCGCGGATATGCGGCATAGCGGCGGCAAATTCCTCCTGCGAGATTGCCGCGCCCTCCC
Organism: Schwartzia sp. (in: firmicutes); assembly: GCA_017458745.1. Lineage (GTDB taxonomy): Bacteria > Bacillota > Negativicutes > Selenomonadales > Selenomonadaceae > RUG024. The sequence continues at coordinate 1,733 of JAFTAB010000192.1, forward strand.
AGCTGCGCAGGGGGAGCCGCAGCAAATCGGGTATATTGATGAAGTCAACGTCGGATTTTATTTTTTTCGTGACGGCAAGCTGCTCTCGAAGCTCTTCATCGCTTCGAGGAATCAGCTCGACAGAAATCTTGCTCATGGCGGCCTCCTTTTCTAAAACAGCCCTGTTATCTTCCCGTCCTCGGTGATGTCCATGTTCTCCGCGGCGGGGTGCTTCGGAAGCCCCGGCATCGTCAGTATGCTGCCCGTCAGCGCGACGATGAATCCCGCGCCTGCCGATACTTTCAGCTCGCGCACCGTTATGCGGAAATTTTTCGGGCGGCCGAGTTTCGTCGCGTCATCGGAGAGCGAGTATTGCGTCTTGGCGACGCAAATCGGCATCTTGTCCATTCCCAGTTCCTCGATTTCCTTTTTCTGCTTTGATGCCGCGTCCGTGTAGTCGACGCCGTCCGCGCCGTATATTTTCTTTGCAATTTTATCAAGCTTGTCGTCAATCGACTCATTGACGTCATAGGTGAAATGGAAATCCTGCGGCTTTTTCATTGCCTCCTCGACTTTCCTCGCGAGCTCTGTTCCGCCCTCCCCGCCTTTCGCCCAGACCTCGGAGAGCGCGACCTCCGCGCCGAGCTCGGCGCATTTCTTTTCGACGAAATCAAGCTCCTCTTTCGTGTCGGTCGGGAAAGCGTTCACTGCCACCACCGCGGGCAGACCAAATGAATGAATATTCTCGATATGCTTCAGAAGATTTGCCATGCCCGCTTCGAGTGCCTTCATGTCCACTCTGCCGAGGTCGGATTTCGCAAGGCCGCCGTGCATCTTCAGGGCGCGCACCGTCGCGACGATGACGACTGCGTCGGGGTGGATGCCAGCGAAGCGGCACTTGATGTCGAGGAATTTCTCCGCGCCGAGATCCGCGCCGAATCCCGCCTCCGTGACGACGACATCGGCCAGTTTCAGCGCGAACCTAGTCGCCATGATGCTGTTGCAGCCGTGCGCGATATTCGCGAACGGGCCGCCGTGTATGAGCGCGGGGGTGCCCTCCAGCGTCTGCACGAGGTTCGGCTTTATCGCGTCCTTGAAGAGAAGCGCGAGCGCACCGGTGACGCCCAGCTCCTTCGCCCTGACAGGTCGGCCGTCACGCGTGTAGGCGACGACAATCTCACCGAGACGCTTTTTCATGTCCTCGAGGCTCGTCGATAGGCAGAGTATCGCCATTATCTCCGACGCCACGGTGATGTCAAATCCCGTCTCGCGCGGCACGCCGTGAGCCTTCCCGCCAAGCCCGATGACGATGTTCCTCAGGGCGCGGTCATTGATGTCAAGCACTCTTTTCCACACGACGCGGCGCACGTCGATGTCCAAGGCGTTGCCCTGCTGTATGTGGTTGTCGAGCACGGCGGCGAGAAGATTGTGCGCCGTAGTTATCGCGTGAAAATCGCCGGTGAAGTGAAGATTTATGTCCTCCATCGGCACGACCTGCGCGTATCCGCCGCCCGCCGCGCCGCCCTTCAGCCCGAAGCACGGGCCGAGCGACGGCTCGCGAAGCGCGACCGCGCATCGCCTGCCCAGCCTGTGAAAAGCGTCGGCGAGCCCCACGCTCGTCGTCGTCTTGCCCTCGCCCGCGGGAGTCGGATTAATCGCCGTGACGAGCACCAGCTTTCCGTTTGGCTTGTCCTTCAGCCTGTTCCATGTGCCGAGCGTTATTTTCGCCTTCGCCCTGCCGTACAGCTCAATCTCGTCTTCCGCCAGCCCAATGGACTTCGCTATCTCCGTTATAGGCTTTGTCTTTGCCTCCTGGGCAATCTCAACATCCGTCTTCATAAAATAATTCAGCCCCCTCATGTAAAAAATTTATCATATTCCAAGCTGCATCTTTGCGGCCGCGACCGTGTTATGCATCAGCATCGCTATCGTGAGAAGCCCGACCCCTCCGGGCACGGGCGTGATAGCCCCCGCGACCTCGCTCGCGCCGTCAAAGTCCACATCGCCGACCAGTTTCCTCTCGCCGCCGACCATCACGCGATTGATTCCGACGTCAATGACCGTCGCGCCATCCTTCACCATGTCGGCGGTCACGAATTTCGGGTGGCCGACAGCCGCCACGATGATGTCGGCCGTCCTCGTTATCTCTTTCAGATTTTTCGTGTGCGAGTGGCAGACAGTGACCGTCGCGTTTTTTTGGAGCAGGAGATTGGCCATGGGCTTTCCTACTATGTTGCTGCGCCCAATCACCACGGCGTGAGCGCCGTCGATTTTGATATTCGCCATCTCCAGCATACGAATAACGCCGGTGGGCGTGCATGGGGTGAGCGTCCTCTCGCCGATTGACAGCCGCCCGACATTCATCGGATGAAATCCGTCAACGTCCTTCTCCGGCCTTATTCGATTGAGCACCTCCGCCTCGTGCTTCGCGAGGCTGCGCGGCAAGGGGAGCTGCACGAGTATGCCATGCACTTTCTCGTCGTCGTTCAGCTCGTCGATTTTAGCGATAAGCTCCTCACGCGAGGTCTCCTCGGGAAGCTCCACCTTCACCGAGTAAAGCGCGAGCTCGTCGCACGCCTTCTGCTTGTTTCTAACGTAGACCTCCGACGCGGGGTCGCTCCCGACGATGATGACCGCAAGCCCGGGCGCGATGCCCTTCCCGCGCTTGACCTCGTCCGCCTCGCGCCTTGCCTCCTCCTTTATCCGGGCGGCAAACTCCTTGCCATAAAGAATTTTTGCTGACATTTTATCAACTCCAAAAAATATTATTAAAATTCCTCGCCGCTCACAGCAGCGCGATAACAGTGCAGGCGAGCATCGCGACCGAGACGATGCCGTTGCGCATGAAGTACCATTGCGTGAGCGCGGTGAAATCATACGGCGCGATTATCCCGTGCTGGTATATGAGCGTCGCCGCCGCTATCGCCACGCCGACGTAATACGGCAGCGCGACATGGAGCATCAGCCCCAGCAGGCAAAAGCAGGCTATGCAGACGGCATGGAAAAATCTCGCAATCTTGAGGGCGTTCGCCGCGCCGACGGTGACAGCCATCGAGTGAAGCCCGTGCGCCCTGTCGAAAGTCACGTCCTGCGCCCCGTACACGACATCGAAAGCGCCTATCCATATCCCGACCGCGAGGCACAGCATAATCATCGGCGCGTCTATTGCGCCGCGCACAGCCACCCAGCCGCCGGCGGGAGCCATCGCAATCGCAAGCCCCAGAACGCCATGACAGGCAAACGTGACGCGCTTCATAAATGGGTAGATGAGAAAGGGCAAGGCCGCCAGCGGCAAAAGCCTGAGGCAGACGGGCGGCAGCATCGCGACGGCCGCGACGCAGACCAATAGGCTCACGACGATCAGCAAAGCCGCCTCCCATTTTTTGACTGCGCCGGTGACCATCGGCCGCCTCGTGAAGCGCGGATGCTGCCTGTCATATTTGAGGTCAACGAGATTGTCAAGCGCGAGCGCCGCGCTCCTCGCCCCCGTAATCGCGAGCGTTATCCATGCGAGCGTGGCGAAAGGCGGCATGCCCCCCGCCGCCAAAAACGCGCCCATGTACGCGAAAGGCAAATCAAAAATCGTATGATGGAGAGCGATGTTTTCAATATGAGCGCGAGCTTTCCGCAAAGAAAATCTCATCATGAATTTTCAACCAATATTTTTTTCTCGTCAATTATTATTTTACTGTCATCTGCTATGCCAAACGCAATCATGCAACGCTCCCCCTGTCCGAACTTTTCAGGCCTGTCACAGCCCGAACTCTTTCCATCTCTCATCTACCCGCGCTTTTATCTCGTCGCTCATCGTTATCTCGTCAGGCCACTCCCTCGCGTGCCCCTCCTCGGGCCACGTCTTTGTCGCGTCTATGCCGAGCTTCGCGCCCCATTTCGCCATCGGCGATGAGTGGTCGAGCACGTCGAGCGGCCCCTCCACGATTTCAAGGTCATGCCGCGCGTCGATGTTGTTGAATACCCGCCACGCCACCTCGCTCATATCCTGCACGTCAACGTGCGAATCGACGACGACGATCATCTTGACGTTCATCATCTGCCCCATGCCCCAGAGCGCGTGCATGACCTTCCTCGCGTGCATCGGGAACTGCTTTTTTATCGAGACGATTATGCAGTCATGGAAAACGCCCTCCAGCGGCATATTTATATCGACAATCTCGGGCAGCATCTGACGGAGCAGCGGCAGAAAAATGCGCTCCGTCGCCTTCGCGATGTAGCAGTCCTCCATCGGCGGCCGACCGACAATCGTCGCCGCGTAAATCGGATTTTTTCTGTGCGTGATGCAGGTGATGTGGAACACGGGGTAGTCGTCCGCCAGCGAGTAGTAGCCCGTGTGGTCGCCGAAGGGCCCCTCGCGGCGAGTCTCGTTGACATCGACGTAGCCCTCGAGGACTATCTCGCTCGTCGCGGGCACTTCAAGATTCACAGTGACGCACTTTGTCAGCTCGACCGACTTGTGGCGCAGGAAGCCCGCGAAGACCATCTCGTCGATGTCGCGGGGCAGGGGCGCGGTCGCCGCGTATGTGAGCACGGGGTCGGTGCCTATCGCCACGGCTGCCTCGATGCGCGTCATGCCGCGCTCCTTGGCGTCGCGATAATTCTCCGCGCCGTTCTTGTGAATGTGCCAGTGCATCCCCGTCGTCACCGCGTCATATTTTTGCAGGCGGTACATCCCGACGTTCCTCTTGTCCGTCGCGGGGTTCTTCGTGAACACGAGCGGCAGCGTCACGAAAGGCCCGCCGTCCTGCGGCCAGCATTTGAGTATCGGGAGAATGTCAAGGGTCGGATTATCCTTCTCGATGACCTCCTGGCACGGCGCATTGCTCACATATTTCGGGAAATTTATCGCGTTCTTCATCATCGGGATCAGCTTCACGAGATCCATCTTGTGCGAGAACGAGATGTACGGCAGCCGCAATAGCTGGCTGATCTCATCTGCCACGTCGTCGAGCTTTTCCACGCCGAGCGCGAGAGCCATGCGCTCATAGCTGCCGAAAGCGTTCATCAGCACGGGCATATCGTAGCCCCTCACATTCTCAAAGAGCAGCGCGACATTGTCCTCGCCCTTCATCTTCGAGACGCGATCGGTAATCTCCGTTATTTCCAGCTCGCAGTCCACCTCGGCGGTTATCCGCTTTAAGAGACGGCACTGCTCCAGCGCGGAAATAAATTCGCGCAAATCCTTGTACGCCAAAAGAAAATCCCCTTCCAAAAAAAATCATCCTTTGCCATAGTATACCATACGGCAAGGATGAATAAAAATAGGATACGGCTAAAATATTACGAAATATGTCAATGCGAAAAATTATACTACTTTTTCATTATGTACTTCACCACGCAGTAGCTTATCTCGTAAAGCAGTATGAGCGGCAGGGCTATCATCGACTGGGTGAATATGTCGACCGTCGGTGATACGACCGCGCCTATGACGAACGAGAGGAAAATGACGACGCGCTGCTTTGACGCGAGGAACGACGAGCCGATTATCCCGATTTTCGCGAGCACTATGACGACCAGCGGCACCTCGAAGACGGCGCCGAAGGGCAATATGAAGCCAAGCACGAAATCAAAATATTGGTGCAGCGAGAACATAGGCTGAAGATTTTCTGTCGAGAACCCCATGAAAAATTTTAGCGCGGCCGGGAGCACCAGAAAGAACGCGAACGCCAGCCCCGCGAAAAAGAGCAGCACGGACGAGGGCACGAGCACGCCTATGACGAATTTCTCCTTCACCGTGAGCGCCGGCAAGACAAACCGCCATATCTGATAAAACACGACGGGGAGAGCCAACAGGAATCCCACGAAAAGGGAAATCTTCAGATATGTGAAGAATGCCTCGGCGGGCTGAAGGTAGTAGAGCTTCCCGCTCGGCATCGCTATCAGCTCCATGATGTCCTCGATGAAGTAATATGCGACGCACATGCCAAGAGCGATGGCAACGAGTGATTTTATGATGCGCGAGCGCAGCTCCGCGAGGTGGCTCACGAGCGTCATCTGCCCCTCGACTGTCTCGTCCTCCTCGGACTGCGGCAAATCCGGCGCGGGCTCCCTCTCATAAATCGGCTTATCGCGCTCGCCGTCATCTCCGCCGTCGGCGTCGCTCTTATCGCCATTGAAATTCCCGATATTCATTTTTTCCTGCGGCTTTTCGGCGTCACTCCGCTTTTCATTTTTCGCGCGGCGCCTTTTTTTAGCCATTCCGCTTCTTCCTCCGCGACCGCTTGCCATTTTTCCAGTTGCTGTTTTGCGCGTTCTGCTTGCTTTCCGATTTACTATTTCCCTTTGCGTCCTCTGACTCGGCCTCGGCTTTGTCCTCGGCGGCTTGCCCGCTCACGCCGGCCGCGGTCGCCTGATTTTCCTGCGCCGCCTGCGGCACGGTCGGCGACGAGTCTCCCGTCACCGCGTCGGTTATCGCGGAGCTGGCTCTCCTGAATTCTTTTATGCTGCGCCCGACTGCCCGCCCGACCTCCGGCAATTTGCCGGGGCCAAAGACGACAAGCCCGATTATAAGTATAAGTATCAGCTCAGGGACTCCAATGCCAAACATGTCATGCCTCCGATTCCTTATCAAAAATCCCTCTTGCCTATATAGTCCGCCGCCTTTATAAACGTGGCGCGAACATCGCCCGCGATATTCTCGGGCAGCGACTTCTTCGCCTTTTCCAGATATTCATCTACAAATTTTCGCGTGAATTGCACGCCGTCCGATGATCTCACAATCTCAAGCGCGCGAGAGAGCATATCATCGGTCATGCTGCCGTTCGTCACGATTGAGCGCAGCTCATCGCGGCTGTCGCTCGACTTCAGCGCGCGTATGACGGGCAGCGTCACCACGCCCTGACGTATGTCATTGCCTGCCGGCTTGCCCAGCTTCACGGCGTCGCCCGTGATGTCAAGCAGGTCATCCGTCATCTGAAAAGCCATCCCTATCGAGTGGCCGTACGAGTAAAGCCCCTTCGCCGCGCCCGCGTCAAGCCCCGACACCATGCCGCCAATCTCGCAGCAAAGCGCGAGGAAATTCGCCGTTTTTTTCTCTATCCGCTGGAAATACTCCGGCATGGTATTCTCCGCGCTGTACAATGAAACGTCCTGCATTATCTCGCCGACCGTGAGACCCGAGACCAGCTCCGCGAGCCGCAGCCCAACGCCCTCATCATAGCCGCGCCCCACCGTCAGCGAGAAAGCCTGCGCGAAAAGGTAATCCCCCGAGAGTATGGCGACACGGTTGCCCCATTTCGCGTTGGCCGTCAGCGCGCCCCTGCGGGTGCCCGCGCGGTCTATCACGTCGTCATGCACGAGCGAGGCCATGTGAATCATCTCGATGGCGACCGCCAAAGGCATCGCCTTGCCGCGGTCGAAATTGGCGGCACCGTTCGCCCGCGCCGCCAAAAGAAAAAGCGCGGGACGCAGCCGCTTCCCTCCCGACCTCACGAGATGCGCCCCCACCTCGGTTATGAGCGGCACGGGCGACTCCGACGCGGCAAGCAGCTCATCCTCCAGCACGGCAAGATCGCTTTTTATCACGCGGAACATCTTCATATCACTCAGCAGCATCGCGACGTTCCCCTTGCACTGTCCATTTCCTTCTGCCACTCGACAAGGTCGGCAAGCGTCACGCTTTGCACCACGCCCTGAACCGCGTCATTTATCTTGGTCCACAGCCTCAGAGTCGCGCAACGCTCGCGCCGCTGGCAGTCATTAATCGGCATATCAAGGCAGGCGACAGGCGCAAGGCTGCCCTCTATCACTGTCAAAATGTCGCCCACTTTGTACTCGCTCGTCTCCCGCGACAAGCGGTAGCCTCCCATGGGGCCGCGGCTGCTGCGCACGAACCCGGCCTTGTTCAGCACGGACACAATCTGCTCCAAATATTTCTCCGAGATGCCCTGCCTCGCCGCTATGTCCTTTATCCGCACGGGCGAGTCATTCGCGTTCATGGCTATGTCAATCATCATCCGGAGCGCATAGCGCCCGCGTGTGGAAATTTTCAATCCGGCTTCCTCCCTGAATCAAATTCATACTTATCACATATTAAAATAAATCATTATATCGTTATTATAATCATAAGCCATATTTTTAGCAAGACAACTCGCACCGATACATATAAAATTCGACGGGCCTCAATAATCCCGCCGAATAATTCTCATTTCATTTTTCTGATTATCACGCTATAATATCAGAGTGATACAATTTGAAAGGAGTTTTTATTTATGACTTGGCATATAGCGGCAAAGAAAGGCGAAATAGCTGAAAGGGTACTGCTCCCGGGCGACCCCCTCCGCGCAAAGCACATAGCCGAGACATTCCTTGACGATGCAAAGGAGTACACCCATATCAGGAATATGCTTGGCTTCAACGGCACCTACAAGGGCGTCCCCATCTCCGTTCAGGGCACCGGCATGGGAATGCCGTCCATGGCCATATACGCAAACGAGCTGATACGAGAATACGGGGCAAAAGTGCTCATTCGCACTGGCACATGCGGCGCCCTCCAGGAGGATGTCCACGTCCGCGACGTCGTCATGGCTCAGGCCTCGACCACCGACTCGCAAATGGGCGAGAATATGTTCCAGCACAGCATCCATTTCGCGCCGGTGGCCAACTTCGCCCTGCTGGAGAACGCCGTGGCAGCCGCAAGAAAACTCAAAATCAAGTTTCACGTCGGCAACGTCCTCTCGCAGGATCGCCTGTACGACGAGGAGCTCGACCTAAAGTCGCTCGCAAATCACGGCGTGCTCGCAGCCGAGATGGAGACCGCCGCGCTCTACCTCATAGCCGCGAGGCTGCACATAAAGGCACTCGGCATATTCACAGTGAGCAACCATATCCTCACCGGCGAGGAAACAACGCCGGAAGAGCGCGAGACGTCATTCAACGACATGGCAAGAATCGCGCTTGAGGCGGCCATAAGCACGTCGCCCAGTGCTGCCTGATCTTTGCGAATCGCTTATTCGCCAGCCGACATGACAATCAGATTTCATCATACGACAAAATAGACTTAGTGAGCCACTGAAAAAGTCCCGCCCCCCTGCCGGTTCTTTTTCCGCCATGCTGTGTCAAAGTGCTCTCGACGTAGCGCTGCTACGCCTTCAAGCCCTTTTCCTTGCCTGACGAAAAAATTTCTCGACAGGGTCATGACTTGACTTAATCAGTGATTCCTTATTGAGCCACTGAAAAAGTCCCGCCCCGTTCATATTCATAATAATTGTTATGTATCCGAACGGGGTTGGACAATTTTTTTATTTCTCCGTGAATGGATTGCCCGATAAATCGTAGTTCATCGTGAGCGACTCGCCATCGCGGACGGTTATCGACTTCACGACGCAGCTCCTCATGCCGCCCGTGAACATGGCAAACGAATTCCAATTCGGCAGATACTTGGAAAGCTCAACGCCAGCCCGCGTCCTCGTCAGATCCGCCATGCCGTCGCCCATGCGCGGCGCGACAACGACCATGAAATAATCGCCCGCCGGAATATCCTTAAACTCATAATGCCCCTGCTCATCGGCGTCCATTATGAAAATCGGCATATCGGCTGGAGCCACTCCCTGCTCATACCACGCCCCAAGAACATTGTCCGAGAGACGCGTCAGATCCAGCCCCTTCTTTATCAGCTCGATGCGAGGCGTCTCCTTTATGCGCGTGCTGCGAGGCGCACCTATGGCAACGCCGAAGCCTTGGTTAAAAGTGCCCTCGATTCTTGCGACATCCAGATTGCCGCCCACAAAAACATTCCCTGTGACATCGCCATTCGCAAAGGCAGTCACAGCGGTTCCAACGACTATCAAAGAGGCCACCCCGGCCGCAATCAATCTATTAACCTTCATCACAAATCCCCCCATGAGCAATATCCCTCAAAATGCAGCCTGCGCAGCAAGCGTATTTCAGTTCAAAAATTTCATTCAATATTTTGCCCGAAATAAATATTAAACCTTGTTGTATTAATTCGACATGAAAAGGCGCTTTTCCTTTTTTTCGATAAAACAAAATGAAAATATATTGAAAGAGACTTGAAAAAAATCTTAACCGTTGTAAAATTAAACCAAAGGAGGCGGCACGCCATGGGACGTATCAAGGAGTGGGAGGAGCTGACCATCAGCGACAACTTCCTCTTTCAGAAGGTCATGCAGAACCCGCGGCTGTGCAAGCGGCTCATAGAGAAGCTGCTCCGCATAAAAGTAAAGCACATAACATACCCGACAGCGGAGAAAACCATCGAGGCAAGCCCCACGCACAAAGGCATAAGGCTCGACCTCTACGTGGAAACCGAGGACGGCACGATTATCGACATAGAGATGCAGACGGCGGACAAGTCCCTCGGCTGGCTACCCAAGCGCACACGCTACTACCAAGCCATGATAGACCTCAACGTGCTGGGCAAGGGCAAGGAATACATCGAACTCAAGATGTCATTCGTCATCTTCATCTGCACGTTCGACCCCTTCCCCGGCAACAACCGCAAGATTTACACGTTTTCCAACCGTTGCCACGAGCAGGACGGATTGGAACTCGGAGACGAGACAATAAAGATTTTTTTGAACACAAAGGGCACGGTCGGCGAAGTGGATGAGGACATCGACAAGTTCCTAGCCTATGTGGACGGCAAAGCCGCCGAGGGTGAATTCACGCAGGACATCGCCGCCGAAGTTGAGAGAATAAAACAGCACAAAGAAACGAGGGTGGAG
>JAFTAB010000193.1 GCA_017458745.1 Schwartzia sp. (in: firmicutes)
ACAAAATCTCGTTCGCGGAACGGGGTTTCAAAAAACAGAAGGAGCAAGAGCCGCAAAGGTTCTTGCTCATTCTATTTTTTGTCCGAGATTATTATAAAACTGTTCGGGGTTTTCACCGACGCCCTGATGCTCCGTGTGCTCCGCTGCAGCAGTAGACCTCGCGATTTATATAGTGCCTTTTAGCAAAAACTCAAAAATTCATTATATATATTGTTGTATATTTTGAATGAAAATGGTAGACTTTGGAATATATTGGATTTATTATGGGGCAATATTTTTTAGCACACAGCGTAACCAGCAAAAAGATGGAGGAACGTATTTTATGAGTGACGAGGAAAAGAAAAAAGAACTAAATCTGCTTGATAATCGGGACGACAACAAGGACGATAAAATTGACGAGGCGAATAAAATTGCCAGCGAGCCGCAGGAGGATTTATCGGACGAGGATCTGGACCTCACGGGCATAGAAATAAACAGCGACGTTAGTGCCGCCGAGGTGTCGGCAGTCGATGGCCCATACGACGCAAATCAGATACAGGTGCTGGAGGGGCTGGAGGCTGTCAGGATGCGTCCGGGCATGTACATCGGCTCGACGTCGGAGCGCGGCCTGCATCACCTCGTCTACGAGGTCGTGGACAACTCCATAGACGAGGCATTGGCGGGGTACTGCTCACATATCGAGGTGACAATCGAAAAGGACAACAGCATCACGGTCGTTGACAACGGCCGCGGCATCCCCGTCGATATGCACGAGAGCGGCAGGCCCGCGGTCGAGGTCGTGCTCACTGTGCTGCACGCGGGCGGCAAATTCGGCGGCAACGGCTACAAGGTGTCGGGCGGCCTGCACGGCGTCGGCGTGTCCGTCGTCAACGCGCTCAGCACGTCGATGGAGGTCGAGGTGCGCCGCGACGGCCACACGCACGAGATTGAGTTTGAGCGCGGCGTGACCAAGACGCCGCTCCATGTCACGGGCGACACCGAGATAACGGGGACAAAGGTGCATTTCCTGCCGGACAAAACTATTTTCACGGACACGATTTATAAATTCGAGGTGCTGAAGCACCGCCTGCGCGAGCTGGCATTTCTGAATCAGGGCATCACGATAATCCTGCGCGACATGCGCGAGGAGACCCCCGTCGAGGAAACGTACCACTACGACGGCGGCATAATGTCGTTCGTCGAGTTCCTCAACAAGAAAAAAGAGAAAATCAATCCCGAGCCGATTTATTTCAACGGCACGAAGGACGGCAACGTCGTTGAGATAGCTTTGCAGTACAACGAGAGCTATCAGGAGACAATCTACAGCTTTGTCAACAACATAAACACCGAGGAGGGCGGCACGCACCTCGCGGGATTCAAGCTCGCCCTCACGCGCGCGGCGAACGACTACGCGCGCAAGCTCAACGTGCTGAAGGAAAAGGATGACAATCTGACAGGCGAGGACGTGCGCGAGGGACTTGCCTGCGTTATCAGCCTCAAAATCCATGAGCCGCAGTTCGAGGGACAGACAAAAACAAAGCTCGGCAATTCGGAGATTCGCGGCATAGTGGACAGCATCGTGACGGAGGGACTCACCGAGTATTTCGAGGAGAACCCTGCCGTCACCAAGAGGATACTCGAAAAATCCGTGATGGCGGCACGCGCCCGCCTAGCCGCGCGGAAAGCCCGCGAGCTCACGAGGCGAAAGAACGCGCTGGAGGTCACAAGCCTCCCCGGCAAGCTCGCCGACTGCTCGATACGCGACCCGGAGCAGGCCGAGATTTACCTGGTGGAGGGTGACTCCGCAGGCGGCTCGGCAAAGCAGGGAAGAGACAGGAGATTCCAAGCCATACTCCCGCTGCGCGGCAAAATCCTGAACGTCGAGAAGGCTCGCCTTGACAAGATTTTCCAAAACGCCGAGATTCGCACGATGATAACGGCTTTCGGCAGCGGCATCTCTGACGATTTTGACCTCGCGAAGAGCCGCTATGGAAAAATCATCATCATGACCGATGCCGACGTTGACGGGGCCCATATCAGGACGCTGCTCCTCACCTTCTTCTATCGCTACATGAAGCCGCTCATAGAGCATGGCCGCGTGTACATCGCGCAGCCGCCCCTCTATCTCATCCGCAAGGGCAAGAACCACTGGTACACATACAGCGACGAGGAGCTGGCGAGCAAGCTGAACGAGGTCGGCCGCGACGGAATCAGCGTCCAGCGTTACAAGGGCCTCGGCGAGATGAACCCGGAGCAGCTCTGGGAGACGACCATGGACCCAGAGACGCGCACGATGCTCCGGGTCGACATGGAGGACGCGGAGGAGGCGGACGAGCTCTTCACGATACTCATGGGCGACAAAGTAGAGCCACGCCGCGAGTTCATAGAGCAAAACGCCAAAAAGGTCAAGAACCTCGACATATAAACCGAGACTTATTCAGCGGGAGTTTTAGACCACCGCCGAATTTATACTGCTTTTGTTAAGATTTTTAAATCTTTACAGAGAGCAGTATTACCCATAAGCATCGGATAAAAGCAATCGAAAAAACGCACCTGCATTTTCCTTCATGCGGGTGCGTTTTAATTTATTGTCTTCATTTGAAAAAGAAATAATAGATACATCCTATCGCCGACACGAGGCTCAAGTTTTTCGCCATCTTTGCCTCCAGCCCGAAGTGATTTGCTATCTTCCCGACCGCTCCCGAGATCAGCCATGTGAGCGCGAGATAAAAGAACAGCTTGAAAAGCTCGACCCCCGTCCAAAGGAGCAGCACGAGCACGGCGGCTATAGTTGCGATGACCGCTATGGTTATGACAGGAATGCCAACAACCATGAGGATAACAAACAAAATTACAAGCGCGAAAAAAGATGCCATATTATCAGCTCCAATCAATTCCATTATACGTATTAAAATGAAAAAAAGATAAACGGTCAAATTTCAGCGTTGAAGATAGAACACAAAATGAAATAGACATAGCCTAATTTACCCATTGCCTTGTGGATAAACGCGAAATACCGAAGCGCGAGATATAATAAAAAACGTGGGGACAAGTCGAAATCTCGTCTCCACGTTTTTTGCCAGCTTTTATTACGCCAGCAGCTTATCCTTCAGCTCAAGCACTTTCGCTCCTGCCTGACAGGCATCGCAGATGCAATACTTTCCTCCCATCATCTTCGCGTCCCGCGCTTTTGACACCATCGTTTTTGCGCCCTGCTCGCCAAAAATTTTGAGTCCGTCGGGCGACATGGCGAACGTGATGAGCGCGTCAATTGACCTGACATCGTCCCTGAGCTCATTCAGATACGCCTCTGTCTCGGCCTTCTCGTTTGGCGTGCCGAGCGCGGCCAGCCACTTCTCGCCCGCCGCCTTTGCCTCGGGGCTGCAGCTTTGCGCCTGCATCATTTCCTCCGTGGCTTTTTTTGCTTGCTCCATAGTTGCATTGTCCATTTGCTTTACCTCCTAATACTTAGTCGAATATCCTATTAAAACATCGGGTTAATTTATATATTATGAACCTTATTCTCCCTGTATAGGCACCATGGCTCCTCGGCCATGTAGTCCCCCTCGTGGTAGCACGCCGCTCTCGCCCTGCACCCGCCGCAGACGCGCTTAAACTCGCAGACGCCGCACCCCCCGCCGTAGTCCATCGTGCGCAGTCTCCTGAGCACATCGCTCTCTTTCCATATCGCATCGAAAGGCTTGCTCCTGACGTCGCCCGCCTCGATGTTGAGATACGCGCACGGCTGCACCTTGCCGGTCGGTCCCACGATGCAGTACGCCATGCCGGCAAGACAGCCACGCCGGAATCGCGTCTGCACGCCCATCATTTTCGCTATGCGTGTGAACTGCGGGGCGCAAGTCGGCTTCAGCTCAATTCCGACGCTGCGCTGCTTTTCCATTATCCTCGTGAGAACCTTCTCGTATGCCTCGGCATGAAGGGACTTCTTCTCCATGTCGCTTGAGGCGGCTCGCCCCGTCGGCACGAGGAAGAAAAAGTGATGCGCCACCGCTCCAATCCTCACGGCAAAATCAGTGATGCCCTCAAGCTCATTCTCATTCCAGTCCATCACCGTCGTGTGAATCTGAAATGGCAGCCCAGCTTTCTTGCAATTTTCCATGCCGCGAACCGCGGCATCCCATGCCCCCGTCTCGCCGCGCAGCCTGTCATGCTTCGCCTTGTCGAGCGAGTCAAGAGATATGCCCATGCCCATCGCGCCGGCTTTCTTCAGGTCGCTCGCTATTGACTCCGTGATGAGCGTGCCGTTCGTGCCGAAAACCGGCCGCACCCCGGCACCCGCCGCCTCGCGCACCAGCTCCATTATGTCATCACGCATGAGCGGCTCGCCGCCCGAGAATATCATTATCTTGAATCCGGCGCGCGCGATCTCGCCTATCATTTTTTTTGCCTCGTCAGTCGAAAGCTCTTCCTCTTTTCTTGCGCCGGCGTCACGGTAGCAATGGGCGCACTTCAGGTTGCAGGCGTTCGTCGTGTTCCACGAGACGATCATGCGCCTTCCCCCTCGCCCATAACGCCGATTTCCTCGTCAGTGAGATAGCACGCAGGGTCGGATTCCCAGTAGTCGCCCGTCGCCTGCTCCGCCCTCGCACGGAAATTGCCATTGCACATATCGAGAAATCTGCACCTAGCGCAGCGACCCTTGAGAAGGCGCTTTCTGTCTTTCAGCCCAGCTTGTATCGGGTCAGCCGCCTCCGTCCAAATCTCACTGAATTTTTTCTCACGGATATTGCCAAACGTGTGCTCCTGCGTGAATTGATCGGGATGGACATTGCCGGTGGGATCCACCGCGCCGAACGCAATCCCCGAGCGATTCCCTCCGTTCATCGAGATGTGGCGCATGATGTGCGAGGCGAGCCTTTCATCTCCGTCGCGCTTGGCGCAAAGGTACATATATATCCCGTCGCAGTGATTGTCAACTGTGAGAATTTCCTTTTTGAGACCGCGCCTCTCGAAGTCCCTCGCCCTGCGCAGGATAGTGTCCATTGCACGGCGCGACTCCTCCCGCGTGACATCCTCGTGCGTCATCGCCTCCCCGCGCCCCGCGTAAACGAGATGATAAAAGCAAGCGCGCTCAATATTCTCGCGCTCAATAAAATCAAAGATTTTGTCAAGCTCCAAAATATTGTGCTCATTTATCGTGAAGCGCAGCCCCACGCGCTGCCCCGCGGCGACGCAATTCCTGATGCCGCGCATCGCGGCGTCATACGCGCCGTAATGCCTGCGAAAATAATCATTGACATCGGACAGCCCGTCAAGCGAGACACCGACATAGGTGATGCCGGCCTCCTTTATCCTTCTCGCGGCCTCCTCGGTGATGAGCGTGCCGTTGGTCGAGAGCGTCGGCCTGACGCCGCGCTCGCTCGCGTATGACGCAAGCTCAAAAACGTCGGGGCGCAGGAGCGGCTCGCCGCCCGACAGCAATAGCGCCGGCACATTGAAATCGGCCAGATTGTCTATGAACGCCTT
The DNA here is from genome assembly GCA_017458745.1 of Schwartzia sp. (in: firmicutes). GTDB lineage: Bacteria > Bacillota > Negativicutes > Selenomonadales > Selenomonadaceae > RUG024. The sequence goes on from JAFTAB010000193.1 coordinate 5,467, forward strand.
TGCCTCATCTGTCGTCAGCTCATCATTGTGAGCATTGCCGTCCGCGCTCATGTAGCAATGGCGACATTCCAGATTGCACGTCCTCGTCATATTCCACACGACGACAGGGCCGCGCCCTTTCGACACGCCGTCCCTCATTCGCGCCGCCCCATCATGATAGCGCAGCGCGTCCCCGTCATGCTCATCACCAAAAAGCAATTTCGTGATGCTTGTCAATCCCCTACCCCCCGGTTCGTTTGCCATGCCGGCGCGGCAAAGCGATCAGCTTTCTCGCGGCTCCATGCCCTTCAATAATAAATCATTCTTCATTTTAACATTTTCTATGAACGGGATGTCGAGCGGGCTGAAAGACGCCGCCTGCAAAATGGAGTGAAACATCTCCGTCATTATGTCGGGAATCACGTCGTCACGGAACTCGTGCCGCTCCTGCCCGTACCTCACTATGCTTACAAATATCTCCTTGAACTCAGACACCGGACTGCCGACGGACTTCTCAGCCGTCCTCGGCTGACCCGACGCCTCTGCAGCGCGCAAAAAGAGCGGCATCACGTAGCGATTTTCGTCGAGGTGACGCGCCGCGGTCAGCATCACCGTCGAAAGCGTCTCAGGCGCGCCCATGCCCTCGGCCATGAGCTGCTGCGCCACCGCCCTCGACTGCTCGACAGCCTGCTCCAGCAGACTGAAAAGCAGTGCCTCCTTGGAATCGAAATAATTATAGAAGGTGCCGATTCCGAGCCCCGCCGCCGTCATTATGTCGGCGATCGACGTCTCGCGCACCCCTTCCGCCTGAAATCGCTCCACGGCCGCGTCCATTATCGTCTGCTTCGATTGCAGCTTCTTCCGCTCGCGCCGCCCCATCAGGATAGCCATATTCAGTTTACCTCCGATTCATTGCTCATACGTCAGGGGTCTTGGATTTACACATTTTGAAACGAATTGAAAATCCCGCCCCGTTTTTACCTTTCCATTATAAAATAATTCATTTGAAAGTTAAAGAGTTTTTTGATAATTTGTAGATTATTCATTTTTTATTATATAGAAATTTTACTCATTGAATGATAGAATTTGGATAATGTCATTATAACGGAGATGAAAGATTTGGCTCGGCTGATACTGCACTTTGACATGGACGCATTCTTCGCGTCCGTCGAGCAGCGCGACAATGAGGCGTATCGCGGCAAGCCGCTCATAGTCGGCGGGCTGTCTCCGCGCGGAGTCGTCTCGACCGCGTCATACGAGGCGCGAAAATACGGGGTTCACTCCGCGATGCCGATGAGCACCGCCAAAAGGCTCTGCAAAAACGGCATCTTCATAGCGGGGAATCACAAAAAATATCGCTCCGTCTCAAATGAGATTTTCACTCTGCTCTCACGCTTCTCGCCCGTCATCGAGCCGCTCTCAATCGACGAAGGCTTCCTCGACCTCACCGGCATGGAGTCCATCATCGGCACGCCGATTGACTACGGCATGAAAATAAAACGAGCTATATGCGACGCGACCGGGCTTGTCGCCTCCGTCGGAATCGCCCCGAACAAGTTCCTCGCCAAGCTGGCCTCCGACCTTGAAAAGCCGAACGGCCTCACCGTCATAACGGAGGGAGACATAGAGCGAGTCGTTTGGCCTCTGCCCGTCACGCGGATATGGGGCGTCGGCAAGAAGACCGGCGAAAAGCTGCGGCTTTTTAATTACAGGACAATCGGCGACATCGCGAAGTCGGATTATGAATCGCTTTCACGCGAGCTAGGCTCGCCCCGGCTGGCGCGTCATCTGATAGAGCTGGCGAACGGGCGCGACGAAAGGCCGGTAGAGCCGACACATGACGCGCAGTCGATCGGGCGCGAGCGCACATTCGGCGAGGACATAAAGGACGACATCGAGGCGGAGCGAGAGCTGCTGTCCCTCGCCGAGGAGGTCGGCTACAGGCTGAGAAAAGAAGGAGAATGGGCAAAGACAATATCCGTCAAAATTCGCCTCGCGGATTTCTCGACGCACACAAGGCAAAAGACTCTCCCCGAGCCGACGCAGTACGACGAGGACATCTACGCATCGGCGCGCGAGCTTTTTCACTCATTCAGCCGCCACGGGAGAGGTATTCGCCTCCTAGGAGTATCGACATCGGGCTTTGGCGATGCGGCGGAGATGTCACTCTTTGACACGGAGAGAGACGGGAAAAAGAAAAATCTCTATGACGCGATTGACACACTGAAAAAGCGCTTCGGTGAAAACATCGTCACCAAAGCGCCTCTTGTCAAAAATAATAATGAAACGGAATAATCTATTTACATCTGCCTGTATAGCCCTATGACCTTGCCGAGCACCTTCACATCCTTCTCATAGAACGGCTCCATGTTGTCATTCTCCGGCTTCAGCTTCACGGCATCCTTTTCAAAGAAGATGCGCTTGACTGTCGCCTCCTCGCCGTTGACGAGCGCGACTACAATCTCGCCGTCGTCAGCGGTGTCCTGCTGGCGCACTATGACATAGTCCCCGTCGAGTATGCCGACATTTATCATGCTCTCGCCGTGAACAGTCAGCATGAATGTCTCGTCCTGCGTGCCCAAAAGGTCGGTGGGCATCGGATAAGTGCTCTCTATGTTCTGCTCCGCGAGTATTGGAGTGCCGGCGGCCACGTCGCCCACAAGAGGCACGGGGGTCGTGCGGCGCATCTCGACCGCGCCGGGCAGCTCAATCGAGCGAGGCTTCATCCTGTCGCGCTCGATTACCCCCCTCTCCTCCATGCATGTCAGATATTTCTGGACAGTGGAGCTCGATTTCAGTCCCACCGCCGCGCCAATCTCGCGCACGGTCGGCGGATAGCTGTGATTCTGCGTGAACTCCTTTATGTACTTCAAAATGCTCTCCTGCCGCTGACTCGCTGTCTGATTTTTCCTGCCTGTTTTCATAAATTAAGCACCCCTTCAAAAATTTTCAATATTACCCTGTTTCCCCAAACAAAAGCCCTGTTCCAAGAACATTCTTTTGCATTATAACATGATTTTTGATGGAACGCCACAAAAAAATAGAACTAAATGCAAAATCTATTCTGTTTTTGAAAAAAACTATAACTGCAAATTTACGAAAGAAGATGAACATGACGAAAAAGATTTCTGATGATGTCGAGGCAATCTCCGACGAGCGGTCATTCAGGCTGCATCTTTTCGCGGAGGGAATAATGGTGGGCATCGTGAGCGGGATTGCCATCTCATTTTTCAGGTGGGCTCTTGAGGAGGCCGAGGACCTGCGCCCGATTATCTACCACCATATATCGTCGCTCGGCGCCCCCGGCATCGTGCTACACATCGCAATAGTTCTCACAGTCGCCGTCGTCCTCTGGCGCATCGTCTCGGCCGAGCCGATGACAAGCGGCAGCGGCATACCCCAGATAAAGGGCATACTCGGAGGCCACATGAGGATGCACTGGCTGCGCGTCATGCTGCTCAAAATCATCGGCGGCGTCATTGCCATCGGCGCGGGGCTGTCACTCGGCCGCGAGGGCCCGTCGGTGCAAATCGGTGCCTCGTGCGGGCAGGGCGTCGGCGAGACACGAGGACGCACGCGCACGGAAACGAGATTTCTCATCACCGCGGGCGCGGGCGCGGGACTCGCCGCAGCATTCAACGCCCCGCTCGCAGGAGTGATCTTCTGCCTTGAGGAGCTGACAAAATCCTTCTCGCCGCTCGTGCTTATGGCGACAATAGCGTCCACCGCGACCGCGACCGCCGTCACCCATGTGATATTCGGCATGGCCCCGGTGTTTCATTTTCCATGGCTGCCCGTCATGCCGCTGTCGCACATATTTCTTCTCCTGCCGTTCGGGCTTTTCGTCGGCGTGCTCGGTCAGGCCTTCAACAAGGGACTCTTCATTTCCCTCGATGCCTACGACAAATCGCCCCTGAGAAAATGGGCGCGCCCGCTGCTGCCGCTCGCCGTCGCGGCCGCGCTCGGCTACGTCCTGCCGCAGACCCTGGGCGGGGGCAATCGCCTCGTGGACACGCTCGTCACGGGCGAATTTACCATCACGATGCTCCTGATTTTATTCATCACTAAATATCTCCTCACAATGATGTCGTTCGGCTCGGGAGTCCCCGGCGGGATATTTCTGCCCATGCTCGTGCTGGGCGCACTCGGCGGCGCCGTTTTCGCAAAGCTGCTGTATTCCACGGGCATAATCCCGGTCGAGTACGCGGCGAATTTTGTCGTGTTCGGGATGGCTGCCTTCTTCGCGTCAGTCGTCAAGTCCCCTGTCACCGGCTCCATACTGGTGATGGAGATGACGGGCTCATTCCAGCACCTCGGCGCGCTCATCATCGTCTCAATGTCGGCATACCTCGCCGCCGACATGATGAACGGCCTTCCCGTGTACGACGCCTTGCTTGAACGCTCGCTAGGCATAGCAAAAAAAATCAGGCAGGCTCTCTCGCGTCACCGCGCCGTCGTGGAATTTGTCATCGGCGAGAACAGCCCCATCACGGGCAAAAAAGTCTCCGAGGTCGTCTGGCCGCGGGGCAGCCTGCTCGTCTCCGTCAAGAGGGGCGACGATGATTTGGTGCCCAACGGCGCGCTCACGCTCTCGGCGGGTGATTTCATCTATGTGCTGATTGAGGACAGGGACATCGAGGCGATGAATAAAAATGTCGAGGAAAGATACAATGAATGATATCGCCGCATGGGCATCTCCCGCGGCGCAAAAAAAATAACAGATTATGCGAAATCTGTTATTTTATATAACCCACGTTATTAAATTATCACATTTACATCGGCGGAGCCCCGCCAAGTGACGTCGGCACCTCTATGCTCATTATGACGAAGCCGACTACCACGAAGAAAAAGAGCATCACGTTCAGCACCAGAAGCTGGGTCTGATTCCTTATGCTGCCACGCGACAGCCATTCTATGTCGTCATTCTCGACCATGAAGTAATACATCATCAAAAGATGAAAGCCCAGCAACACGCTGAAGCCAATCACGACGACAAGACCCAAAATTATTGTAATCGGCGGCATAATCCATCACTCTCTAAAAAATAATTATAATTATTGAAAAATATTTTAGCACGGCAAATTAATTTCGTCCAGTGAAAAAGCACTGCGAAGCATCTTTTTTTCATGCCGTTTGAATTTATGAACCGCTTGTGATATTATGTTACGGATAAAATGAGACTTATTCAGCGGGAGTTTTATACTCCCACTGAATCTAGTCGAATTTACCCGTTAGCATCGGATAAAAATTTTCATATTTTTATTTTTGGAGGAAACAGAAATGCCAAGGACATATACGAATCGCATCACGGGAGCGCGTCACCGCCCCGCGCGGAAGGCAGTGCCCCCGAAAAAGGTCGCCGAGGAAACGGAAAAGAAATCGGCGAAGGCCGAGGAAGATGCAAAAGAAGCGAAAAAAATTGCCCGACCCGCCCCCGCCATTAATCAGCCGCCAAAGGACGAAAACAAAAAAGCGGAGCCAATAAAGCCATCGCCCGCAAAAGAGGAAAAACCCCTCAAAAAAGAATCAAAGAGCGAGGCAAACGAGAAACCTCAAAAGGAGTCTCAAAAGGAAAGCACCCGCGTGACGCGGATCATCGCGCTCGTCAATCAAAAGGGAGGCGTCGGCAAGACCACCTGCGCGATGAACATAGGCGCCGGACTCATGAGAAAGGGAAAATCCGTGCTGTTCGTGGACGCCGACCAGCAGGGCAGCCTGACGCTCGGATTCGGAATAGACACGAAGGGAAAGAACACTCTCTACGAGGTACTGAAGGAAAACTGCAAGACGACGGACGCAATCATAAAAACATCCAACGGCTCGCATATCATCCCATCCGACCTCATGCTGGCGAGGGCGGAGGCGGAGCTCGCGCTCGAGCCGGGGCGCGATATGCTCATGAGCGAGGCGCTGGCGCAGGTCGCCGGCGAATACGACTACATCCTCATCGACTGCCCGCCCGCGCTCTCAATGCCAACAGTCAACGCCCTCTCCGCCGCGACCGAGGCTCTGATAATCGTGAAGCCTGAGTTTTACTCGATAAAGGGAGTGGATCTCCTGGAGAAGACGATACAGGCAGTGAAGAAGCGTGTCAACAACAAGCTGAGGACTATCGGCATCGTCATAAACATGTACGACGCGAGAAGGAAAGCGCAAAACCAAAAGGAAATCGAAAGCATCCGCAACTCATTCAAGGAGCACATATTCTCATCCTACATCAGGAATGTCGCCTCGGTCGCGGGAAGCCCCGGCAGCTTTCAAAATATTTTTGAATTCAAGCCGAAGGACGCTGAGGATTTTGAATCGCTCGTTGACGAGATAATCGAAGCGGAAGAAAAATGACACTTATCTCAGGCAAATTTTATTGAACAGGGATGCGCCTGCCAATGCAAATAAAAAACGTGCCGCCATATCATCTGACGGCACGTTTTTTATTTGCGTCACGCCACGGAGAGCACCGTGTAATCTTTGTCCTCGACCGCCTTTTTGAGCACGTCGTTCGCCACGTCCTTGGTCATAGTGACATCAGCCGTGCCGCTCTCGTGCGAGACCACCGCCTCCGTCACGCCGTCGATTTTCTCCAGCGCCTTTTTCACCGTCGCCTCGCAATGGCTGCACGTCATGCCCTCAATCCTGATTGTCTTTTTCATATTCTGCACCTCATTTTCCGGACGCCCGTCTATGGCGTCCTCTTTTTTATTTTTTGGCGTCAGCTCGTCCATCGGGACAGGCTCCGCCATTTTGTCATTCGATGAATCAAACAATTTGAAAAAATTCAGCCTCAGCGCGTTCGTCACTACCATGAAGCTCGATATGCTCATCGCCGCCGCCGCGAGCATCGGGGAAAGCCGCCAGCCGAGCAGCGAGACAAAAGCCCCCGCCGCGAGAGGAATGCCGATGACGTTGTAGAAGAACGCCCAAAAAAGATTCTCGTGAATATTTTTGAGCGTTGCACGGGAAAGACGAATCGCGGCCGCGACATCGGTGAGGCGGCTCTTCATCAGCACCACGTCAGCCGCGTCGATCGCGATGCCGGTGCCCGCTCCGATCGCTATGCCCGTGTCCGCCCTCGTGAGCGCCGGCGCGTCGTTTATGCCGTCGCCGACCATCGCCACAGCCCCATGCTCTTGGAGTGCCCTGATCGTCGCCTCCTTGCCGTCGGGCAGCACGCCGGCGACCACCATGTCGACCCCCGCCTCGCGCCCTGCCGCCTCAGCCGTGCGCTGATTGTCCCCCGTTATCATCACGACCCGCAGCCCCATCCCCTTCATCTCGGAGATTGCCTCGCGGCTGTCCTCCTTCAGAGTGTCGGCGACCGCGATGAGCCCCAGCAGCCTGTCGCCGCGAGCAAAAAAGAGCGGCGTCTTTCCCTCGCCCGATAATTTTTCCGATGATTTTTTTATTTCATCGGGAACAGCGATTTTTTCCGAGATAAATTTCTCGCTGCCGCCCACGACTTTCTCCCCGTCAATTTTGGCCGTCAGGCCATTGCCCGGAAGCGCGGAAAAATCGCTGACCGCCATCGCAGAGATGCCGTTTTCCTCGGCGCTTTTTTTGATAGCCTCTGCCAGCGGATGCTCGCTCTGCGCCTCAACCGAGCAAGCCACTGTCAGCAGCTCGCTCTCGCTCGTGCCGCTTGCCGGGACAATGTCAGTGACGCCGGGCTCTCCCCTCGTTATCGTGCCGGTCTTGTCGAGCGCGACAATCTTCGTTCGCCCTGCCGACTCCAGTGCCGCCGCCGTCTTGAAAAGAATCCCGTTTTTCGCGGCGCGGCCGCTGCCCGCCATGATGGAGACAGGCGTCGCGAGCCCCAAAGCGCACGGGCACGAAATGACAAGCACGGCCACGCCGCGCGCCACCGCGTCGCCCAGAGGCGCACCGAGGAAAAGCCAAATGAGAGCGGTGATGACCGAGATGCCAATGACGACCGGCACGAATATCCCCGATACCCTGTCGGCCACTTTGGCTATCGGAGCTTTCGTCGCCGCCGCGCTCTCTACCAGCTCTATGATTTTGGAGAGAGTCGTGTTCTCGCCGACCTGCGTGGCTCGGCATCTGATATACCCCGACTGATTGATGGTCGCGGACGCCACCTCGTCGCCGGCCTTTTTGTCGACAGGCAGGCTCTCGCCCGTGAGCGCCGACTCATCCACCGCGCTCGCCCCGTCTATCACGATGCCGTCGACCGGTATCGCGCTGCCCGGCTTCACTATGAATATATCGCCCTCGCGGACATCGGCGGCCGGTATCGTCTGCTCCACGCCGTCGCGCACGACAATCGCCATCTCAGGCGCGAGCGAAATGAGAGATTTCAACGCGTCGGTGGTCCTGCCCTTTGGCCTCGCCTCGAGCATCTTGCCGACCGTGATGAGCGCAAGTATCATCGCCGCCGACTCAAAATAGAGGTCATGCCCCAGCGAGTGGAGCAGCTCCATGTCGCTCGCCGCGAGTGCCCCCGTCATGCGAAAAGTCACCGCGAGGCTGTAGACAAATGACGCGAGACTCCCCAGCGCGACGAGCGAGTCCATGTTCGGCGCGCCGCCCATCAGGCTCTTGCCGCCGCTGATGAAAAATTTTTGATTTATCACC
>JAFTAB010000194.1 GCA_017458745.1 Schwartzia sp. (in: firmicutes)
CGCCTATGCCGGGGCCTATTCCCGTCCCATGGCCGCCCCCTATGCCTCCGCCGGTGCCTCCCGTTCCGGTGCCATCCGGCGCGGTGTTTACTTGGGTGCTGCCTGTCGCCCACGGCGAATATGAGTGCTCCCCGTATGAGGGTTCACTCTCGCTCTCGCTCTTCTGCTCGTCGCCAATAAAATCAGCCGCTTCGTCAGCAGGCACATTCTCAATGAGATTATTTTGCTCCTCACCCTTGACCGCTTCATCGGGCAAGCCCGTCCCCCCGCCCAAAGGCTGGTAAGGGCCGGGCGCAGGGGAGCCTCCACCTCCGCCGCCCCCGCCGCCTGTCGAATAATCCTGATACAGCTCGACGACCATTATTTTCTCATCAAAATTCTCAAATGACGGGGCGCGATTCATAACCTCAAATACCCCCATGGACGCGGCAAAAAACAGCGCCGCCGCATGAAAGGCAATGGAGATGAGCCATGCCACCAAATATTCTCTTTGCGGCTTCCCATCCCACATACTCCATCACCCAAGCACAAGGAACTGTCGAAAAATAATTTACTCATCTTGCTTGCTCAAATGCAGCAGGCGCATAATCGGTCAAAATCTTCCTTAAAATTTCGGCCGATGATTAGTATCAATAATATCATTTATGGGGAAAAAATAAAAGCGGCTCATCAAAGATAAGCCGCTAAAAATCCCCCCATCCGCGATAACTCATTCCTCACTTTTGAGCATTTTCCATGCCTCATCAGCCCTGTCGGCAAACATCTCCCTGATTGCCTCGTTCTCGCCAAGCCCGTGCAGGTACGTCTCGACCTCAAATCCCATTGATTCCAAAATCGACTTATGGGACGACTCATGCCCGCCCGACATATCATTTGTCACGTGCTCCCCCGCGACCACCATCATGGGCATCAGAGTCACCCGCCTCACGCCGCTCGCCTTCAGCTTCGACATCACGTCGGACAGCTGCGGCCATCCCTTCAGCGTGTAAAGATACACATTCTTAATGCCGCGCCTTTCAAGAATCATCTGTATGACGGCATAGTACGCGTTCGACGGATGACGCGTTCCGTGCGCGAGGAGCAGCACAGCCTCGTCATCACCGCGCGCCGGTATCTGCCTCTCCAGCGCCATGACAAATTCCTCGACATCATTGCGCTGTTCCTCCTGCCCCATCCAGTACAGAAGCGGCGTGCCAATGACCATCCTCTTGAAATTGGCCTTGTACATCTCGAAAATCGACACGTCGTGCCCGTACTCAATCCCCGGGAAGATGTCAAGCGAGGCAATGGCGATGCGCGTGTAGCCCTCGTTCAGCAGATCCTCAAGTGCCTCCCTCGGATCCGGAACAACTATCCCCTCATTTTTCTTTATCTGGTCTATGACCATTTGCGAGGTGAATGAAAGGACGATCTTTTCCCCCTCATGCGCTGCCCGTATGTCCTCGACAATCGCGTCTATCGTCTTTTCCCTCGTCTCCTTATAGGTCGTGCCGAAGCCAAGTATGAGCAGCGCGTCCCTGTCCGGCTCACCCGCCATTTCCCCATTGTCATAGCGCAGCGCCCCTATCTGCGCGGCTCGCTTCAAAGCCGGCGTGGGGTTCTTCACCTCGCGGTGCAGCGAGTAGCCCGCAGTGGCGGCAACCGGGCATCCCAAAATCGGCCAAGCAATGACGTTCCTGATTATTCTTTTCCATTTGCCCATGAAAAGCAGCTCCTTTTTATCCGATGCTAACGGGTAAATCTCATTTTATAACGTAATACCGTTCATATACTAAAAATGACACCACCCCGGCAAGATTTTTTCCTGCCGGAATGCTGCCTTGGAGGTAGGACAAGTCATTTTATGGATGCCTCGCAGTGAAAGAGCAGCCATAAATGATGCGCCTTTCAGTATAGATCACTAATATATTCTAACGCTTTCGCGCCATTTTATAGAGAAACCCCCGAAAGTCCTCTTGCGGGGGCCGCCAACCGGCGAGAGAGACTGCATCGAGCCAAGCCTCTCCTTGGGATTACCGAAAAATCCGGCAATCCTATAATGAAATGTATGAGCAATGCTTCGCTAAAGAGCTGAAACTTTAGCGAAAATTTATCACAAGCCGATGCCTTTCACGGCACGGCAAGCAACCAAAAAAACTCTTCTCGGCAATGGAAAAGAGTTTAAAAGACAATACAGCGAAATTCTATAAAAATCGCTTCTATCCCCTTCCCCATTCTCCGAGGGTCATACGGTGACGACAATCAGGCAGTTCTCCTGGCTCCAGGTCATCGCTCCGCGACGTCTTCCCGGCAAACACCGGTGACAATATGCCGCTTTGCTCGCTGATACAGTGGCGGGACCGCGCTAGCTTGACTAGCTTTTCTATTAAGTCGACGACACCTGATTCACTCATGTTAAATTTACACGCTCATAATATCACCGAAAATTCATGCTGTCAAGCGAAAAATTAAGGAAACGTCACGCTGGATTTTTTGGTTCCCATTCGCTCTGCCATTTCGGACTGTGTTATTTTTTGCTCCTGCTGGCATTGACGATTTGCGCGATAAGGTCATATCGCGGTTTTAACCGTTCATATTCATTTTTATATTCTTCATCCTGCATTAAGAGGGCACGAATTTCAGAACCGCTAACGCTTGCCTTGCTCATCAGAATTTCTCCTTTCAAAATCCTTTTTGTACTTCAATGCACGTTCCAACTCGCTATTCGGCGTTTTATTTGTCTTCTTCTTGAACCCATGAAGCAATACAAAGGTGTCTCCCTTAAAAGTAAAGTAAAATACTCTCGTAATATCAGAAGCAAATTCCAAAAAAAATTCAGGGGAAATGCCCCCTGAATTTCAGTCATTTACCAAATCTTTCCGAGTATGAACCACATTCTTGCGCGGCTCTTAGCCTCATCGCTCATATGCGGGTCGCTGCCTATGCGTCTCGCGTAGTCAAATCTGGCAAACCAGTCATTAGGCTTCGTGTAGCTCACGCCTATGCCCCAGCCCTTCAGCGTCTCGCCGCCGAAGCTGCCGTCATGCCTAAGATTCACATGGCCGCCGTCGAGATATGTCGAGAGCACCAGCCCCGGCAAATCAGTATAATACCTGAACTCTATTGTGCCAAGCCAGCCGTCGTCGCCCGCGCCCTCGGCCTGCGGGTATGCCCTGACTCCGTTCGCGCCGCCGAGATATATCTGCTCCGAGCCGTCGAGATTCTTTGATGCCCTCTGTCCCGAGAGCTTCACCATGACGTCGGTGCGGTGCCCCAGCGCCTGCACTCCCGTCAGATTCGCCTCGATCTTTGTATATCCGCCCTCGGCATTCGTCGCGTCGTCAAGCAGCTTGCCATACGGCGTTGTAGAGTCAAGGCCGAGCCTGCCCGACCTCAACGACAAATCATAATTGAGCAGCGTGCCGGTCTCTGTCCACCGCTCGAAGCCCTCCACCCCGACGTGCGCGCTGTGCGAGTGCTTCTTGCGGTTCATGAAGGAAGACAGATTATACTCATCAAACTCGTCCTTCATCCTGCGATAATCGTAGCCATACGTTACCTTCAACTTGTGACTCGTCGTGTGGAAAATAGGAGTGCTGCCAAAAATCGAGAGCGTGTTGGCCGTGCCCTCCGGGTGAAGCGACGCGCCAACAGGGCCTCCGAGCTGGTAATCCATCTTGCTGTAGCCTATTCCGAGCGTAGTGCCCC
>JAFTAB010000006.1 GCA_017458745.1 Schwartzia sp. (in: firmicutes)
CAAGATAGCTCAGGTTCGCTACAGTGCCGGCGTCGGTACCAACGTCGATGTCATGGACGCGGAGCAGGCTCTTATCTCGGCGCAGACTAACTACATCACTGCGCTTTACAATTACAACACGGGCAAGGCGGCCCTTGATAAGGCAATGGGCATAAAGGTGGAGCTTGACGTGTCGCCGTACAATTATGGCGAGGTATTAAATGAGGTGCCCGTGAGGAAGTCGAAGGATACATCGAGCAATCACGAGGCGGGGGATGTCGCCGTGGTAAAGCCGCGCTCGTCAGAGATGGTCGATGTCGAGAGACCCTCGCAGAGTGTTGCGCCCGATGTCACCAGAAACGCAGAGGCAGTCGATGAGGCTGTCACCGCTGTGAACGAGGAACAGGCAGCGCGGGAGGCCGCAATGTGATTGGCGGAAACGCAGAACGCAGCGCATAAAATGAGAATTATTCAGCGGGAGTTTTAGTGCCCGTCAGCATCGAAAAAAGATTTTACGACGATGGAGGAATATAGATGAGCCGCAAATCTCTGGCGGTCGGCGCAGGGATTTTTATATGTGCTATTTTGGTGCTTTCTGTTTTTGGATGGTACTATATCGGCACGAAGGACTTCATGAGGAGCATGGGCGAGCTGGCTACGGACAAGGGCTCGGAGCTGCTCGGCAGTCATGTGGGGATAGGGACAGTACGCCTAAATTCGCTTCATTCGCTGACTGTCTCGGATATAATTGTATTGGATAAACAGGATAAAATAATACTCAAAGCTGAATCCGCCGATGTCGGGTTCAGCTTTTTTGGCATGCTCAATGATAAGCCAGCAAGGGCGGTCTCAAATGTCAGCATCAATCGGCCGCAGATTTATGTGACGCAGCGTGATGACGGCAAGTGGAACTATGAGGATTTGCTTCAGGAGGACAGCGAGCCGAGCGGATTCGGCGGCGTTGTCTCGATGGAGCGTGGTGAGCTCACGCTCTCGATGAATGGCAACGCCCTTTTGCTTACCGATGTCGATGGCGAGATTGACATGGCGAAATCAGATGCGATGAAGGTGGATTTGAGCGCGAGGGATGATAGAGCGTCGGCAAGGGTCTCCGGTACTCTCGGTGATGACATGAGAATCTCCGTCGAGGGCAAGGATATTTCCGTTGAGAATTATCTTTCATGGCTGCCCGTGGGGACACTGCCCGAGAGCGTGGAGATAAAATCCGCCGATGTCGGGTCGCTTTCGGCTATTGTGACGCGCAGCGGCGAGGGCGGCGAGATTGCCTACAGCGGGCAGGCGAAGATAGAAAATGGAAAGATTCGCGTGCTTGACACTGAGATTTATGATTTGGTTGGCGCGGTCAAGGCAAATAATGGGACTATATCCGTCAACGCTTCCATGGCGGCGGAGGGCGAGAAGGCGTCGGTCAGGGGCAGCGTCTATTTGCCCAAAGACGAAAATGAGGACGTGCGCCTGGAGCTAATTGCCGAGTCTGACGGTCTCGACCCCAGCAAAATAATGAAGGATATACCGTACAGCGGGCGTGTGAAATTCAGGGCGAATATCAATGGCGCGCCGAAAAATCCGCTTGTCGAGGGTGAGCTTTCGGCGAATGAGGGCAATGTCTATGGCTATGATTTCAGCCGCGCGAGGGCAAAGGTCGCTTACTCCGACGGAAAAATCGCGCTGAAATCTTTGAAGGCGAATATTTTTGACGGCGAGGTGGATGTCTCTGGCGAATTTGACGCGTCGAAGCTGAAATTTGACGGCACCGCTAAACTTGGCGGCGTTGACGTGTCAGGCCTGGGCGATGACATCACGAGCGGGGCGACGGGACGAGTTTCGGGCGATTTGGGATTCGCGGGCGAGGCATCGGATATTTCGAATATTGCCCTTTACGGAAGCGCGTCGCTTGTCGATGGCTCATACGGCGGAGTGGCGATACCCGCGGCTCGCGGCTCGTTCTATTATGAGGGCGGGGATCTCATGCTGGACTATGTGAGCTGCGCGCTCGAGAATGAAGGCGAGCTCGGCGTCGAGGGCACCGTCAATGGCATAACCGGCGAGGCGATGACGCTCGATCTCGCGATTTATGGAACGCATGTTGATCTCTCAATCGCGAAAAATATTGAGGAGAAATTAAATATTTCGGGCTTTGGTGATTTCAATGGGACTGTCAAGGGCGACGGCGCAAATCCAAATGTGAGCATAAATTTCGCGGCGATAAACGGAAAGCTTTTTGAGCAGCCCTATCGCTCACTTCATGGCTCCGCCAGCGGCTCGATGGACGGCGTAGGTATAGATTCGTTCTCAATGGAAAATGGCGATGGGGTGAACTGGCTTGTGCAGGGCACGGTCGGCTTCACGGGAGAGAAAAAAATCAATTTGCAGATTGACACGATGGACGTGCGAATGGAGAATATCATAGACCTTGTCTCGCCGGGGCTCCCCATGACCGGCAATGTCGATAATATCCTCACCATCACCGGCACTCTCTATAATCCTCATGCCGTGGGCTATATTCATTTTGACAGGGGCAGCTATGACGGCTATCTGATTTCCGGCATGGATGGCGACTACACGCTGAATAACGGCATAATGACTCTTCAGGATTTTCATATCTTCTCGCCGCTCATAGATATGGATCTAAATGGCACGGTTGACATCGCCTCGCTTGCCCTCGACCTCGTCGTGGAGGCGCATGATGTCGATCTTGACCGCTTTGGCAGCCGTCTGCCGTACCCGATACATGGCCATGGCAAGTTCAACGGGCATATCACCGGCACGGTGACGCAGCCGGCCTTTGACGGCATGCTTGACGCGCCGTCGCTTGATTTCAATGGCGAGATCGTGGAAAATGCCCACGGAGAGGTGAGGATGCGCGGCAACAAGGTGATATTCGCGCCGCTTGGATTCACGCAGAACGGCGGCAAATACTCGATGACGGCCGAGGCAAATCTCGACAGTGAGAGCATAACAGGCAAGCTAACTGTCGAAAACGGTGATATTAATTCTCTTATGGCCGTGCTGAATGCCAAAAACGATATTGTCCATGGCAAAATCAATGGCACGATTGACATAGGCGGGACAGTATCATCGCCTTATATAAAGGCGCTCGTTTATGTGACAGAAGGTGACATCGCGGGCTACCCTGTCAATGATGTTTACCTTGACGGCAATTATAATACCCGTGTGATTGCGCTCAGCCGCTTCGACGGCTCGCAGGGCACGGGGAAATTTGCGGCAACGGGAACTATAGACCTGGATGGCGATATAGATGCCCGCGTGTCGCTCCAAAAGGTATCGGCCGGCATTATACCTGCCTCGATGGGGAGCAGTCTCAGCCTGTCGGGCACAATGGACGCCGAGGCGGAGCTCAGGGGCTCGGTGAATCATCCGATGGGAGAGGGCTCGATAACCATAACGAGCGGCGGGGTCGGCG
>JAFTAB010000195.1 GCA_017458745.1 Schwartzia sp. (in: firmicutes)
ATGAAGGAAGTTGAGTCGCCCAAGAGGCCGCTCATTTTTTACTATCTCGTCGCGATTCTCGTCATTCTCTTTTTCAATTACCTCGCGAAGCCGTACATTGAGGAGCAGGCAATCGAGACGGTCGATTACGGCACTTTCATGGACATGACCGAGAAGAAGGAAATAGGGAAGGTTGACATAGAGGAAAATCAAATAGTTTTCACGAATCTCGATGACTCGAAGATTTACAAGACGGGGCTGATGGTCGATGTCGGCCTGGTTGACAGGCTTCACGCGTCGGGGGCGAAATTCGCGACCGACATAAAGCACAAGGATTCGCCGTTTGTGAATTTCATACTGGCATGGATTTTGCCGATTCTCGTTTTTTACGCTATCGGCCAGTACATCAGCAGGAAATTCATGGACAGGGCGGGCGGCGCAAATTCGATGATGTTCGGCTTTGGCAAGAGCCAAGCCAAAATCTATGTCCCGTCGTCCGAGGGCATCCATTTCAGCGATGTCGCGGGCGAGGACGAGGCGAAGGAAAATCTCTCGGAGATTGTCGATTATCTCCATAACCCGAAGAAGTACTCGTCAATCGGCGCGTCCATGCCAAAGGGCGTGCTGCTCGTCGGCCCTCCGGGCACCGGCAAGACGATGCTCGCGAAGGCGGTCGCCGGCGAGGCGAATGTGCCATTTTTCTCGATAGCCGGCTCGGAATTTGTCGAGATGTTCGTCGGAATGGGCGCGTCGAAGGTGCGCGACCTCTTTGACCAGGCGAAGAAAAAGGCCCCGTGCATCGTCTTTATAGACGAGATTGACGCGATAGGGCAGAAGCGTTCCGGCAACATGATGGGGAACGACGAGCGCGAGCAGACGCTCAATCAGCTCCTCACGGAGATGGACGGCTTCGAGGGAAACAACGGGGTCATCATACTAGCCGCTACGAACAGGCCCGACTCGCTCGACCCCGCTCTTTTGCGGCCGGGGCGGTTTGACCGCCGCGTACCGGTCGAGCTGCCCGACCTCAAAGGACGCGAGGAGATTCTTGCCGTCCACGCGAAGAAAGTGAAGATGGCGGACGACATCGATTTCCATGTGATAGCTCGGATGGCGGCGGGGGCGTCGGGCGCGGAGCTGGCGAACATCATAAACGAGGGCGCGCTCCGCGCGGTGAGGTCAGACCGCGACACGGTGACGCAGACTGACCTTGAGGAGAGCGTCGAGGTCGTCATAGCCGGCTATCAGAAGAAAAACGCCATCCTCTCCGACACGGAGAAGCGCACTGTCGCGTACCATGAGATTGGCCATGCTCTCGTCGCCGCGAAGCAGACGAACGAGGCGCCGGTGCAGAAGATTACCATTATACCGCGCACGTCCGGCGCGCTCGGCTACACGATGCAGGTCGAGCAGCAGGACAAGTACCTGCTCTCAAAGGAGGAGCTGGAGCAGAAAATCGCCACGCTCACGGGCGGAAGGGCGGCCGAGGAGGTCGCTTTCGGGCGCATCACCACGGGCGCGGCGAATGACATCGAGCGAGCCACGAAGCTCGCCCGCTCGATGATAACCCGCTACGGCATGAGCGACGAGTTTGGAATGGTCGCGATGGAGCAGGTCACCAATCAGTACCTCGGCGGCGATACGTCGCTCCAGTGCGCGCCCGACACGGCGCGTGAGATTGACGCGAAGGTAGTCGCGCTCGTCAAGCAGCAGCACGAGAAAGCGAAAAATATCCTGACTGAGAGCAGGGCTGCTCTTGACCGACTCGCCACTTTCCTCTATGAGAAGGAGACCATCACAGGCGAGGAATTTATGGATTTGCTGCGCGAGGTGGAAAACGAGGACGGCGGGCAGGATTTGGTCACCGCTTGAAAATGTGCCGATGAGTCTCCCGCTTCTGCAAGCGGGAAATGGAGGCCAATCCACGCGATAAAGGCTTGCCGTGCTGCTCAATCTGCCGTCGTGGATTGAAAAAATGTTGTTTCATTAATGAGTTTGGAGTCCTGATTAAAATGATTTCAACAAAGAAGAGTCTTATCCTGTCCCTGTTTTTCTGCTGCCTTTTAGTTCCGAGGCTGGCTTTCGCGGCTCTCTCGCCGTCAATATCGGCGGAGTCCGCGATCGTCATCGAGGCATCGACGGGCAGGGTGATTTACGAGAAAAACCCGGATAGATTGATGCACCCAGCGAGCATGACGAAGATAATGACGTGCCTGCTCGCGCTGGAGCGCACGAAGATGGACGACGTGGTCGTGATAGACGAGGAAGCCGCGGGCACCGACTACGCTTATCTCAGCAAGGGAAACGTCATCACGATGGGGGAGCTTCTGACCGAGATGATGCTGGAGTCTGACAATGGCGCGGCTGTCGCCGTGGCGGAGCAGATGGCTCCGTCCGTCGGCGATTTTGCCGAGATGATGACGGAGAGGGCTCATCAGATCGGCGCGATGCATACCCGCTTTGCCAATCCAAACGGCCTCACTCAGGCTCGCCACTACTCGACGGCGCGCGACATGGCAAGCATCGCGCGGGAGGCGTGGCAGATCCCGGGGTTTCAAAAAATAGTGGGGCAGAAGACGCACCAAGTGAAATTCGTCAACAACATGGGCGACGCGTGGATGGCTGAAAACCTGAACAACTTGCTCTGGACATACAAGGGCATGGTCGGCATAAAGACCGGCTACACCGACGCGGCGGGTGGCTGCCTCGCGGGCGCGGCGACGCGCGACGGGGTGACGCTCATAAGCGTCGTGATGAATTCGGAAGGGGTGCCAGAGCGTTTCAATGAGACGGCAAAGCTGCTCGACTACAGCTTCCCTCAGGTAAAGCTCGTGAAGGGGCCGAAGCGTGAGAAGCTCGGCCGTACTGTCTGGGTATTTGACGGCTCGACTTACAAGGTCTCCGCGCATCCCGCCTCCGACGTGAAGTATCTGCTTTTCCCCGGCGAGGACAAGAAAAAATACTCATACGCTTTTGATATGCCGCGCTTCATCTACGCGCCCGTGCAAAAGGGCGACAAGGTCGGCGAGCTGGTGCTGCTGTATGACGGCAAGGAGGCAGGGCGCATCGACATGATAGCCGACTCGTCGATGGAAAAAGGATTCAGCTTGGTCGCTCATGTGATAGGATTCTATGACAAAATTTTAGGGCCGTTCCTAGCGTAAAATAGCGTAAAAAAGCGGAAAATGGCGAAAAAATCTCGCTCGAAAATGGGCGAGATTTTTTTACGCTGTTTTAAGCTCATCAATTTTTATTAAAGTCTATAATTTTTATATAATTTTTATAATTTTTATGTCATTTTTGCCTAAATTGTGATAAAATATAAACGTATCAAAATTTTGGGGGGAGTGGTAGAGATGAAGGTACGACAAAAAACTATTATTTTCTTCAACGCGGTCTTGCTCGTTGTCTGCTTGGTGCTGGGCGTGATGGGTTATCGCACAGCGGCCACCGGCTTCGATATGACCCTCACCGAGAAGGCGCACTACGATTTGAACCAAGTCCTCGCGATTATAGACAGGATGTATCCGGGTGACTGGTCATATCAAAACGGCGAGATTTTCAAGGGCAGCCAGAAGCTGAATGAGGCGTTTGACGTGGTCGACAGCCTCGGCAAGCTGTGCGGCGACAATGTGACTGTTTTCGCCGGGGACACCAGAGTCGCGACGACCTTTAAGGATGCCTCCGGCAAGCGCCTGATAAACACGAAGGCATCTCAGGCGGTCGTG
The DNA here is from genome assembly GCA_017458745.1 of Schwartzia sp. (in: firmicutes). Classification (GTDB taxonomy): domain Bacteria; phylum Bacillota; class Negativicutes; order Selenomonadales; family Selenomonadaceae; genus RUG024. The sequence goes on from JAFTAB010000195.1 coordinate 3,708, forward strand.
GATCAGGTGCTGAAGGGAGGCAAGGACTTCGTCGGCGAGGCGGAGATTCTCGGCGGCAGTTATCTCTGCGCGTACAGACCGATAAAGGACATGGCGGGTCAGACTGTCGGCATGATGTTTGTCGGGATACCGCAGGATGAGCTGAATGCCGTGCAGAACAGCTTCATAATCAAGATAGCTGTCGTTTCTTTGATTCTGCTTGTGGTCGTTGGTCTGCTTTCCTACATGGCGATTGGAAAGGCTGTCGGGCCGCTTGAGGAGGTCACGGATGCTTTGGTGCGCATTGCCGATTGCGATTTGCGCGGCCGTGATATAGCGGTGAAGGGCGACGACGAGATCGCGACGCTGGCTCGCTCGTGCAACAAAGTGCAGGAAGTGCTGCGCTCTTTGATGACGAGCGTGACAGAGTCGGCTCAGCAGGTCGCGGCGGCTAGCGAGGAGCTGACAGCGAGCACGTCGGAGACGGCAAGGAGCGTGCAGAATGTCGCGGAGAGCGTTGTCGCCATGGCGGAGGGCGCAGGCGAGCAGTCGAATGAGCTTGACAATGTTTCAAGGCAGACTGACGGCATGAACGCGCAAATGAAGACTCTATATGATGACTCCCAGGCGATGAAGCAGGCGGCGCAGGATGGCCGCGAGGGCGCGGAGCAGGGCAAGGCGTCCGTCGATCAGGCTGTCGGCTCGATGGAGGACATGGCAAATCAGATGGCGAACGCGTCGAAGCTCGTCTCCACGCTGGGCGATCGCTCTAAGGAAATAGGGCAGATAGTGGACACGATCTCGGGCATAGCGGCGCAGACAAATCTGCTGGCGCTCAATGCGGCAATAGAGGCGGCACGTGCGGGCGAGGCCGGCAGAGGATTCGCGGTCGTCGCCGAGGAAGTCAGGAAGCTCGCGGAGCAGTCGGGCGACGCGGCAAGCAGCATCTCCAGCCTAATCGGCGGCATACAGCATGACACGGTCGATGCCGTCGAGGCGATGCAGAAGAGCAACGATGCGGTGCAGTCGAGCAGGGAAGTCGTCGCTGATGCCGGCGCGGCATTCGCAAAGATCAATGACCTCG
>JAFTAB010000196.1 GCA_017458745.1 Schwartzia sp. (in: firmicutes)
AGGCGGAAGTAGCCCTCGCCGCAGGGGCCAAAGCCGACACCGGGGGTGCCCACTATGTTGACCTCTTTGAGCAGCTTGTCGAAGAAATCCCATGATTTCATGTTGTCGGGAGTCTTGAGCCAGATGTAGGGAGCGTTTACGCCGCCATAGACCTTCAGATTTGCCTGCGTGAGTCCCTCGCGGATAATCCTCGCGTTTTCCATGTAGTAGTCGATGTGCTCTTTTATCTGCTTCTGCCCATCCGGGGTGTATATCGCCTCGGCTCCCCTCTGCACGATGTACGCCGTGCCGTTGAATTTCGTCGAGTGGCGGCGGCTCCAAAGCGCGTTGAGCGGCTGGCGGTCGCCGTCCTTTGTCCTCGCGGTGACGCTCTTGGGCACGACGGTGTAGCCGCAGCGCGTGCCGGTAAAGCCGGCCGTCTTTGAGAATGAGCGGAACTCTATCGCGACATCGCGCGCGCCCTCGATTTCGTATATCGAGCGCGGCACGTCGTCCTCGGTGATGTATGCCGCGTACGCCGCGTCGAATAATATCACGGTGTCGTTTTTCTTCGCGTACTCTACCCATTTCGTGAGGGCTTCCTTTGAAATGGTCGTGCCCGTCGGGTTGTTCGGGCAGCAGAGATAGAGCATGTCGATGTGCTCGTCGGGGATTTCCGGCGAGAAATTATTCTCCGCCGTCGAGGGGAGATAGACGATGCCCTCGAAGTGGCCGTCGTCTTTCAGATTTCCGGTGCGCCCTGCCATGACATTCGTGTCGAGGTAGACAGGATAGACGGGGTCGGTGATGGCGACGACGTTGTCGGTTGCGAAAATCTCCTGAATATTTCCAGTGTCGCTCTTTGAGCCGTCGCTGACGAATACCTCGTCGTGCTCGACCTTTATCCCGCGGCCGGTGTAATTATGCTTGATTATGGCGTCAATGAGAAAATCATAGCCCTGCTCGGGGCCGTATCCCCTGAATGTCTCCCTTTTCCCCATCTCGTCGACAGCCTTTTTCATCGCCTCGACGGATGCCATCGGCAGGGGCAGCGTGACGTCGCCGATGCCGAGGCGTATGATATCGGCGTCGGGGTGGGCGCTTTTGAACTCGGCTACGCGGCGGCCAATCTCGGCAAAGAGGTAGCTGCCCGGCAGCTTCAGATAATTTTCGTTTACAAATGCCAATATAAACAACTCCTTATGAGAAATTTTTTGGCTCTGCTTGCAAATAGTGTTGATGTGCTTTGCGGGGGCGGGCAACAAACCGCCCGTCGAGGTGCCTCCTGAAAAATATTTTTCTCAAACAAAGCCGAATTTTTGAGGCAACAGTGTAATTTTACCACAAATGGAGCAATATAAAAAGCACCGGGAATATTTTCTCGGTGCTTTTCGGGATAATATCTTGTCAGCCAGTGATTGCCAGATGAGAGTCGTCGTCCGAGCTCTCATCGGCATTGAAGCTTTCAAGGCAGAAGTCTATGAATGCCTGCGCCGCGTTTGACACGTAGCGATCCTTTTTCCACGCGAGGCCGATGGTGTAGCGCATCGCCGGGTTAAGTGGGATCGCCTTGATGTCGGGGCAGTCCTCGAATATGAAATCAAGCAGCACCGTGATGCCGACACCGTTCCTGACGAGCGCCTTAATCGTCTCGGTCTGGTTCGACTCAAGGATGATATTCGGCCTGATTCCGGCCTGATGGAGTTTCGTCGCGAGCTGCGAGCGTATGAATGAGCCCTCGCGCATCACTATCAAATCCGATGACGCGAGCTCCTCCAAGGAAAGACTCTTCTTCGCGGCGAGGATGTGACTCTGCGGCACGCCCACGACTGCCTGGCAGTGAGCCATTGGCTCCACCTCGAGTGTGGATGTCGGGTCGGTCGTGATGACGATGCCGAAGTCGAGGTCGTCGGACTCGATGCGCTCGCGTATCAATGACGAGCCTTCCTCGTGCAGGTAGATTGACAGATGCGGGTACTTCCGACGGAATTGGTAGAAGATGCGCGGGAAAAGGTTCGCGCCTATCATCGGGGGAATCCCGATGCGTATGGCGCCGCGCTGCAGCTTCTTGTAGTCGTCTATCTCCGTCAGCGCGTCCTGCACCGTGCGAAGCGCGGCGTTGACGCGGGCGAGGAAGACGTTGCCCTCGGGAGTGAGCGAGAGCTGTTTCTGGCTGCGGTCAAAAAGCTGTATGCCAAGCTCATTTTCGAGCTTCTTGATCGCGACGGTGACATTGGGCTGTGACACGTTCAGCCTCTCCGCCGCCCTTGTCAGATTGCGGAGACGTGCCGCCATCTGGAAATATTCCAGCTGGCGAAGTTCTACGGGTAATTTTTTCATTTGCTCATACACCTCTTATATATTTATACGTATGGCGCAGATGAATTATATCATAAATTATGTAAATATGATATACTGAATTTGTAAACGCATGATTAATTTTTATTAAAAGATAGGAAAATTGTCGTGTATTTCAAAAAAATAAAAAAATAATTTGAAAACGGGTATGATTTTTTCGCATTTTATGGGATAATATGGGGTATCAAAAAATGAAATGACATTGCTTTCATATGATAGAGCTCAAGGGAGGATGTTATCTTGGAAATAGCAACAGTCATTGGCGTTATTGGTGGCGCGGCCTCGCTGTTCGTGGGAATGATAATGAAGGGCGCGCCTATCTCGGCTCTGAATAACCCTGCGGCGTTCCTCATCATCATAATGGGAACGGTGACTTGTATTTTCACGGCTTTCCCGATGGAGGGCGTGAAGCAGTGGCCAACGCTTGTAAAGAAGGCGTTTTTCAAGCCGGCTCTCCAGTCGCGCGATGAGCTGGTGGCATTGTTCATTGATTTGTCGCAGATAGCGCGAAGGGAAGGAATCCTCGCGCTTGAAAGCAAGGTGCAGGAGATAGAGGATCCGTTTTTCAAGTCGGGCCTGAGCATGGTCATCGACGGCATGGATCCCGAGTTCGTCAGTGACGTTCTCGACGCGGAGCTGACGGTCATGCAGGCGCGCCACGGCGAGGGCAAATTGCTGCTCCAGCAGGCTGGAACTTATGCGCCTACGCTGGGCGTTCTCGGCGCCGTTGTCGGTCTTATCGCGGCTCTTGCCTCGATGGATGATATCGGCAAGCTCGGTCACGCCATAGCGTCCGCGTTCGTCGCCACGATCCTCGGAATATACACGGCGTACTGCATTTGGCTTCCGATGGCTAACAAGCTGAAGATTTTCTCCGACATGGAGATAAATCAGAAGCGCATGATAATAGAGGGTATTCTTTCGCTGCAGGCCGGCGACTCGCCGACCGCGATCGAGGCAAAGCTCATGGTATTCATACCGCAGTCTGAGCGCGCCAGCATAAAGACGTCCGGAGGAGAGGGATAAGTAATGGCTCGCAAGAAACATGGACCGCCCCATGAAGAGGCAGAGGGCGAGGCTTGGTTGCTCCCGTACTCTGATTTGATGACACTGCTGCTCGCGCTGTTCATGGCGCTTTTCGGCATGGCGTCGATGGACAAGGGCAAGGCTGCCGCAGTGGGGGCATCGTTCGGAAGGGCGTTCGGCATTTTGCCCGGCGGAGGAAACTCCATCTTTTACGGGCTGGGGCCCGCGATAGTCGCAACGAACGGGGGTGAGAGCGCGGAGGACGCGGGCAACGGCGCATACTTCGCGGAGAATGAGGCGCTGACTGCCGTGCAGCGCAATCTGGAGAACTACATAAAAGAAAATCATATTGAAACGCAGATTAATACGGCCATGACAGAGGAGGGGCTGATGATCCGTATAAAGGAGCAGGCTCTTTTCCCGTCGGGCTCGGCGGAGCTCGTGGCGGAGTCGCAGAGGCTCGGCCCGGTGGTCGCGGGGCTGCTCGCGGCGATACCCGAGAATGTCATCATATCGGGGCATACTGACAACGTGCCTATCAACACGGAGCAGTATCCGTCGAACTGGGAGCTGTCGAGCGCGCGCGCGATGAATTTCATGAGGTACCTGCTGTCCGTCAATTCAAATCTGAATCCCGCCAGATTCTCGGCGATTGGGTTCGCGGAGTACAGGCCGGCCGCCACTAATGATACCGAGGAAGGCAGGGCGAGAAACAGGCGGGTCGAGATACTGATAGCCCGCAATTTCAAGCTGGCAGAGGGCACGCTCGTAGCGAAATAAGGTTCATAAATTGGGCTGTCGGATTTGAGACAGCCCTTTAATTTTACGTTTCGCGATGCGAAAATTTTTTGATAGATTAAAATATCGGGTGGGCTTATGCTTGGAGTTGACATCATAGAGATCTCACGTGTGAGGAAAGCGATTGAGAGCAGGGCGTTCGTCGACCGCGTTTATACTCCTCGCGAGCAGCTATACTGCGATGCGAGGGGGGCGGGGCGCGCCGCCTCTTATGCCGCTCGGTGGGCGGCCAAGGAGGCGGTGATGAAGGCTCTCGGCACCGGCCTTTCGGGAGGACGCATGGTCGAGATAGAGGTTCTTAATGACGACGGCGGCGCGCCTCATGTGACGCTTACAGGGAATTTTAAGAAAGTCGCGGATAATTTAAGAGTCAGGGGGATAGAATTATCGCTCAGCCATTCCAGGGAGTACGCGGTGGCGGCGGCTCGATTGTCATGCTGATTTCCGCGCTTTGCCATGAAAGGGAGGACAAATGGATGAAAATAGCGTTTGCAAGTGAAATGCGCCAAATTGACAATTTCGCGCAGGAGAGGTTTGGCGTGCCCGAGCTGGTGCTGATGGAGAACGCCGGGCGGGCGGTGTCCGATGTGATGACCCGTATGCTCGGCAGCGTCGAGCACAAGACGATATGCGTCCTCGCGGGCGGCGGCAACAATGGCGGGGATGCTTTCTGCGCCGCTCGCCATCTTGCCAATCATGGGGCCGACGTAAAGATTTTCTTCACGGGCGACGAGAAAAAGCTCACGAAGTCGGCCGCAGCCAACCACGATATATGCGTGCGGATGGGGCTGCCGATTCAAAAGCTGGTGAGCGAGCGCGATTTTGAGAAACTGCCAATATTTCTCAATCTGTCGGACGGGGTAATAGACGGCCTTTTGGGTACGGGATTCAATGGGCCGCTGCGTGAGCCTGTCGCCAAAATCATAAAGATTGTGAACAAGTCTCGCCGCCCTGTGATCGCGATTGATGTGCCGTCAGGCATTAACGCTGATACCGGCGCGGTGACTGACGACGCGGTTCGCGCTGTCTCGACTGTCACCTTTGGCCTGCCGAAAGCGGGGCTTTTCTTCTGCCCGGCGGCAGCCTATGCGGGGGAGCTTATTGTCGATACTATCGGCCTTCCTTATGCCCTGCTGAGGGATCGCACCATAATGCAGGATTATCTTGACGGCGAAATGGCATCGTCGCTCCTGCCGATTCGCCAGATGGACGCGCACAAGGGCAGCGAGGGGCGAGTGCTGGTCGTGGCCGGTTCCCGAGGAA
>JAFTAB010000197.1 GCA_017458745.1 Schwartzia sp. (in: firmicutes)
CATGGAGTTCCATCATGTGATGATGGACGGCATGTCCGCGACGATACTTTTCACGCGCGAGCTGGGGCTGGCGTATCAGGGACGCCCCGTTAGGCCGCGCAAGGGCAGCAGCTATCGCGAGCTGGTTGAGGAGGAGAGCGCCGTGAGGCCGGCGAATTTGGAAGAGGGGCACCGCTACTGGGATGAAATGATGCGGGCCTTTGACCCTGCCCGCCATATTCTGCCGAGTACCGGCGACGCGATCTCCGCCCTTGGCACATTGGATATGAAGGTGACTGGGGGCTTGACGCGTTCGTTTTTACGGGATTCGGGATTTGATGAGGAGCCGTTCCTCATGGCGGCGGCGCTCCTGACCATGGCGGCTAGGACGGGGCAGAGGGACGCTTTCATGGGCTGGGTGCATAACGGACGTGACACGATGCGCAAGATGAGAATAATGGGGCTGATGCTCGACCAGTACCCGATTTATCAGGATTTTTCCGAGAGCGTTACGATTCCCGCGCTCGTGGCGGGGATTGCCGCGCGGCAAAAGGAGGAGCTGACTTACAAGTCCGCCATGGATCTGGTGTACGAGCGCGGGCTGGAGGATGATTTGATTTGCTTCTTGTTTCAGCGCGATATCGACGGCGATATTAATATCGCGGGGCTTCCAATCACGCTTGTTGAGACTATCTCGGAGAGCTCCGCCGCGGAGAACAGCCTCGATTTGAAGCTCCTGTCCGATGGGGACAATTACGCTGTGCATATTGATTATGACACGGGAATATTCTCTGAGAAGGCCGTCAAGGAGCTGACGGACACGTATTGCCGTGTTCTGGAGAAGATGATGCGGCCGGGCATCACGACGGATGATATACTGGCGGCAGAGAAGTGATGGAAGGATATTGAAGATGATCGATAAGAAATCATGGTGCGAGAAATATTTCGGGGACGAGATGCCGGAGTCGCTGCCTGTTCCCGATGTCAGGGACGGCAAAGAGTCGGAGATGACGCTTTATCGGCTGACATTTTCGCGTGACGGGCGCGGCGAGGCGGAGCTTGTCGCGGGAGTCGCGATTCTCCTGGGTGTATATGCTGGCATCGGCGGGGCGGCCTTTGTTGCGAGGAGGGGAGAGCGCGTAACGCCTGTATCTCTTAACTGGGAAAATGATGAAAAGCCATCCTCGCTCATCGCGCGAGCGGGGGAAATGCTTTCCGAGGGTGAGACGTTTTCTTTTGACGAGGATGAGGCATGGTCGCTCTGCGGGATTGAAAACGGGCAGGGAGTGGCGATTGCCCTCGATGATGCCGCGGTGAAGGTCGGCGACAATAGGGCCGCTATGATTTTGTCATGCGGGGAGGACTCGCTGGCCTGCGACTATGACGCTTCACGCTATACGGGGGATTTTATTGGGACGCTGATGAAGTCGTGGCGCGAGATTTTCATGAGCCTGCATGGCTCAGGGAGAATATCAGATATTCGCGTGGCGCCGGCGGACACGATGGCGACGCTCGACAGCTTCAACGACACGGCGCACGATTATGACAGGGCGGCGACTATTGTCGCGCAGTTTCGCGCCCGGGCGGCGGAGATGCCGCAAAATGTCGCGGTGGTCTTCGAGTCGCGCTCCTATACATACGCGGAGGTTGACGCACTCTCTGACAGCATCGCGGCGCATATCTCGGCGCGGGGGCTTCACCGTGGGGACGTGGCGGCAGTATTCATCCCGCGCTCCGAGTACATGGTAATCGCATCGCTTGGCGTACTGAAGGCAGGCTGCGCTTATGAGCCGCTTGACCCGAATTATCCCGACGAGAGGCTTTCATTCATGGTCAAGGACGCCGCGGCGAAGCTCATCATCGCTGACGATTCGCTGATGCAGCGTCTTGAAAATTTCACGGAGTTCCGTGGCGGCGTGCTGAAAATTTCGGAGATACCTTCGCTGCCAAGGGCGACGGCGAGCGATGCGAAGGGCATAGAGCCTCCGCAGCCCGATGACGTTTTCATTTTGATTTACACGTCCGGCACGACGGGAAAGCCCAAAGGGGTCCGCGTGCTGCACAGAAATCTCATGGCATACGCCGCGTGGTATCGCCGCTTTTTTGAGCCGACGGGGGAGAGCCGCATCACCTGCTACAACAGCTACGGATTTGACGGCTCGCTCTCGGACATGTACCCCGCGCTGACGGTGGGGGCGGCGGTGGTCGTGATACCCGAGGAAAAGAAGCTCGACCTCCCCGCCATGGCGGAGCTAATCAACGAGCACAAGGTCTGTATCTCCGACCTGCCAAGCCAAGTGGGTCGCCAGTTCGCGCTCACGATGGACTGCCCATCGCTGAAATACATCGTGGGCGGGGGAGAAAAGCTCGTCTCATTCAAGCCGGTTCATCCTTATATTTTCGCGAATCAGTACGGCCCAACGGAGACGACTGTCGCCGTGACCTGCTACAATATGACGGAGTACGAGCCCGACGTGCCGATCGGAACGCCCATGGACAACACCGCCATCTACGTGGTTGACTCGGCGGGGCGGCGCGTGCCTCCCGGCGCGCTCGGCGAGCTGTGGATAGCGGGGGAGCAGGTGACGGGCGGCTATCTAAATCGCCCTGAGAAGACAGCGGAGGTATTCGTGGCAAATCCGTTCTGCGATGACCCTGCCTATAAGACGGCGTACCGCTCGGGCGATGTGGTGCGCTATCGCATGGACGGCAATATCGAGTTCGTCGGGCGGCGTGACGGACTGGTGAAAATTCGCGGATTCCGCATAGAGCTTTCGGAGGTGGAGGCCGTTATTCGCGATTTCCCGTCGGTGAAGAATGCGGCGGTGTCCGCTTTTGATAATCCGGCAGGGGGGAAATTCATCGCGGCATATGTCGTCTCGGATGAGCCAATCGACGAGGCGGCATTGGCGGATTTCATAAAAGAGCGCAAGCCCGCCTACATGGTGCCCGCTGCCGTCGTGCAGATGGACGCCATCCCGCTCAATCAAAACGGCAAGCTGAATCGTCGCGCGCTGCCCGTGCCGGAGATTCACGCCTCCGCCGAGGAATACGTCGCTCCGAGGAACGAGACGGAGGAGGAGCTTGCGAGGGGATTTGCCGTCGCGCTGGGAGCGGAAAGAGTCGGCGCGACCGAGGATTTCTTTGCGGCGGGGGGAGACAGCCTCAGCGTTGTGCGCCTGCTCTCCGAGTGCCGCGAGCTGCGGCTCAATTTCCGATTGATTTACGAGGGGAGGACTCCCGAGGGCATAGCGGAGCTTCTAAAGAAACGCGATGAGAAAGGGAAATCCGGCAAGGCGCGTGACACGCACTTCTTTGGGCCGCTTTCCGCGCTTCACTACGAATGGGGCAACGAGCTGGCGGAGGGCTACGGCGTTCACTGCGACGCGACGGTGCATCTCGCGCCCGGGACGGACATGGAGAGACTGGCCGCGGCAATCGAGACTGCTCTTTTGGCGCACCCCGCGGTGGACGCGCGGCTGACGCGTGATGGGGACGATATGCGCTGGCGCTCGGGGGACATGGCGAATGTCAGGCCTACCGTCGAAAATATCACCCGTGAGGAGTATGAGGCGGAAAAGCCCAAACTCCGTCGCCCGATGAATCGCCCCGAGACGCGTATGTTCACGGTGCGGCTTTTTGTCGTGCGCGAGCCTGACGGGAGCATCGCAAAGGATTTCTATATGGATTTTCTGCACCCGATAATCGACGGCGACTCAATGGAAATATTCCTCTCTGACGTGGATGCCGCCTATCGCGGGGAGACGGTTGAGCCGGAGAAATACAGCATATTTGATTATTACGACGAGATGGAAGACCGCATGGGGACGGAGGACTACAAAAAGGAGCGGGCGTGGAACCGTGACTTCGCGGCGTCATTCACTTCTCGCCCCGGCGAGGTGACAGGCGATCTCGATGCCAGAGAGGACAACGAGACCATAGCTATTTTTGAGCCTCTTGATGTGGACGTTGCGGCGGTGGATAAATTCACGACGGAAAATGGCGTGACCGATGGCAGCCTGCTCTCGGCGGCTTTTGGATTCGTGCAGGGGCATGTCAACGGCGAGCGGGCCGGCGCGGTGCTGACATTTTACAACGGGCGCGATGACATCCGCTATGAGCGCACAATGGGCGCGATTTATCGCCACTACCCTCTCTGCGTCCGCTGGGATGACGAAATGACGGCGTCGGATTTTGTGAGGGCGACGCAGGAAAATATTCTCTCCTGCCGCCGCCACGCGCTCTACGAGGGCGACCCCGTGCCGCTTATCGCCTCCTTCGGCTACCAGGGTGAGGACACCGGCGACGCGATGGAGTTTTGCGGGGGAAAAGCTCGTTACGAGGAAGTCGAGGATCATGAAAATGAGATATTCAACTTCTACCCGCATCGGAATAATAAAGGGTTTTATGTCGCCCTGACCTATAATACAAAGTCATACAGCGTGGAATATGTCAAGCGCTTTATCAGTAACTACGCCTGCACGATACGCGGGCTGGCAAGCGGGACAAAGCCGTCGGATATTGCGCTTGCGTGACCCGCGACATAATATAAAATTTCATTGGAATATATTTACACGGTGGAGGTATGCGGAATGGAAAACAATATTACAAGAAAAGGTGAATGGGCGGTTTGGAAAGTCGAGGGGCGCATTGATGTCACCACGGCGGAAGGAGTTTACGAGGAAGGCGATAAAATAGTTGAGCAAGAGGAAAAGACTGCCCTCGACATGAGCGGAATTGACTATATATCAAGCGCGGGGCTTCGCGTGCTCCTGAGATTGTGGAAAAAAGCCAAAAAGCAGGGCAAGGCGTTCACCGTGGTCGGAGCCGGCGACGCTGTGAAGATGGTGCTGGAGGACAGCAACATGGACACGCTTCTCGAAGCCCGTGAATCCGTGGATGAGCTGTGAAAGAAAACCTCATCTTCAACGAAAAAATGATTCTCCCGCTTCCATAAGCGGGAGTAAAAAGCCTATATCGCGCGAGCGGGGGCGGAGCGGTATCCCCCACTCACAAGAAGTCAATCCACGCGATGCAGGCTTGTCGCACTCCTTAATCTACCGGCGTGGACTGAAACAACTGTTTTAACAGAAAGCAGCAAGAAAAAAGATGTTTGGCAGTAAAATAAGAAGGTGATGTGTATGCCGGATACTGACGGATGGAAGGAATATCCCGCGGTCATGGGCGAGTATGAGAAAATGCGTGACGACATAATGACGAGGGCGCGGGCGCTGGGGCTTTCCGAGGCTCGCGAGGTCAAACTGGAGCTTGGCATCGAGGAGATGCTAGTGAACATCATAAATTATGCCTATGACGGCACGGGATTCGTTTGGATCCAGACAGCGAGGGAGGGCGATTTTTTTCGCATGGACTTTGTCGACCACGGCAGACCTTTCAACCCCCTCGCAAAGGATATGCGGCATCATGACGATGTGCCGATTGAGGAACGCGAGGAGGGAGGATTCGGCATTTTTCTCGTGCGGGAGTTTTTCGACAAGATGCAGTATGCTTACGAGGACTTTGAAGGGAAAAAAGCCAATCACCTTTCTCTTTGGCTGAAGATTAAATGAGCGGGAATAATTTGCCATGAAAGAGAGATTTTTAGCTGCAGACCGCTTTTTTTTCGGAAAGGTCGACATGAGCCTCAGGCGAAGGGTGCTGCGCCTGACCTTTTTGGGCAGCGCGATAATATTTTTTGCTGTCGCCGCGATTTTTGGCGGCATCCTTTATGTGATGCAGGACATCGTCATTGATGAGGGGGACAAGCTCGGCCAATCGGCGGCCGACTACGCGGAGGGTTTCCTCAAGGAAAAGGCAAAGGAGCGAATCATGGAGGTCGTGGCCTCCCAGTCGCGGTATGTTGAGAGCGTGATGGATGAGACACGCGAGGATGTCATGTACCTCGCCGACTGCGCCGGTAGGCTTTCGGAGTCCTCGCGTCCCCCGGCTTTGAGCCTTTCCGACTCGCGAAAAGGCGTGATCAAGGAGGGCGAGGCGTACATACATTACGGGCGGCTCCTCAGGGAACGCGGAATAGATGACGACACAGCCGCGCAGGTATCATTGATGTCGCACGCCGTCGATTTCCTGGTGCCTGTTGCCGACGTGTATAAAGAAGATGATGCCTCGATTTATATTGCTCCAAAGGAAGGCTATCTTATATGCGTTGACACGAAGCGCGACAGTGACGTGGTGGAAATGACTGAGGAGTTTTTGACCGAGTACGAGCCCACCGAGCGGCCGTGGTATCAGCTCGCCCTCAAAGAGGGCCGATCAGGCAAGCCGGTTTTTACCGATGTCTATCGCGGCGCGAGCGGTCTCCCCTCAGCTACCTGCACGATGCCGTACTACAAGGATGGGGCTTTCGCGGGCGTGGTCGGGATTGGCTGCACTCTGGAGTGGATTGCCGAAATGGTTGAGAGTGCGACTATCGGCGAGACGGGATTCAGCTTTGTGCTGGACAAGTCCGGGAACATTATTTTTTCGGGGAAAAAGGAAAATGCCCCGGATTTAAAAAATGAGCACGGCGATGGGCTTAACGCGGCAATGCGCGAGATGGTCGAGGGAAAGAGCGGCATACGATTGGTGAGCATCTCGGGCGATGATTATTTTATTGCTTTTTCGCCTATGAGATCCGTAGGGTGGAGCTTTGCCACGCTCATTTCAAGCAACGAGATTATTGAGCCGGCGCGAATGCTGCGAGAGAATTTGCTCAGGCAGGTCGATGATTTTGACGATGTCATGGTCAGGGCGCTGGCATTGACACTGCTGGGGCTTGCCTTTTTGCTGCTGCTCATTCTTTTGGCGCTTTCCCCTATGGGCGCAAAAATGGCTCGTCGATTCACAGATCCGCTTTACGCGCTTGAGGGCGGAGTGAGGAAAATCGCGGAGGGTAATCTTGATTATCGCTTGGATGTCAAAACCGGGAATGAGCTTGAAATCCTTTCCGATGATGTGAATTTGATGGCCGCCAAGCTGAAAGAATATATGGGGCACCTGGCGGCCGTGACGTCGGAGAGAGAGAGGATAAAGACGGAGCTGGCGCTCGCGGCGAGCATACAGGCCGGGATGCTGCCATCGGTAAGGCCGGACTTCTTCGGGAAGGGCAGCTACTCGCTCGCCGCCTCCATGCAGACGGCGAAGGAGGTCGGCGGGGACTTCTACGATTTCTACATGCTGCCGGGCAACCGCCTCGCCGTGACGATAGCCGACGTCTCC
>JAFTAB010000198.1 GCA_017458745.1 Schwartzia sp. (in: firmicutes)
CACTACCGCAACTTTGACGGTTTTCCCGTCAATCTCGATTGAGGCTTCCTTCGTGTCATTCATCCCGCGCACGGCCTCAAATTCGAGCGGCTCGGGCTCCTTGCCCGTGAGCTTCTCGTAGACTGTGCGGAGAGCAGCCTCCATGACTCCCCCCGATGCCCCGAATATCGCGCCTGCGCCCGAGCCGGTGCCGAGCGGCGAGTCAAAGTCATTCTGTGGCAGGCTGTCGAATGACAGGCCGACATATTTGATGAGCTTTATCAGCTCGCGCGTCGTCAGCACGACGTCGACGTCCCTCCTGCCGTCGCGTCCCATCTCGGGGCGGGAGGCCTCGAATTTCTTTGCGGTGCATGGCATTATGGAGACGGTGAAAATCTTGTCTACGGGTATTCCCGTCTGCTTCGCGTAGTAAGTCTTTGCGATCGCGCCGAACATCGTCATGGGCGACTTGGCCGTGGAGAGATGCGGCAATAGCTCCGGGTAGTGTTTCTCGATGAAATTTATCCATCCGGGGCTGCATGATGTGAGCATGGGGAACACGCCGTTTGTCTTCATGCGGTGTATCAGCTCCGCGCCCTCCTCCATGATAGTGAGGTCGGCGCCGAAATTCGTATCGAATACCCTGTCGAAGCCCATCATTTTGAGCGCGGTGACCATCTGGCCGGTGGTTATTGCGCCCGGGGCAAATCCGAAGGCGTCGCCTATGGCCACGCGTATCGCGGGGGCTGTCTGCACGATGACGTGCTTGCTTGGGTCCTGAAGCGCATTGAGCACGAGCTGCGTGTCATCCTTCTCGACGATGGCGCCTGTCGGGCAAACTAGGCTGCACTGGCCGCAGAGCGTGCAGTCGGTCTTTTCCATCGAAAGATTGTACGGGGTAGTGACGATAATCCTGTCGCTGCGATTGGCGAATGTCAATGCCTCGATTCCCTGCACGTCCTTGCACGCCCTGATGCAGCGGCCGCACTTGATGCACTTGGATGGGTCGCGGACAAGGCTGGGATTGGTGTTCGGGGCAGTGTAAGGCTTGCTGACGCTGGGCAGATTGGATTTCTGGATATTGAATCGCGTGCATAGCTTTTGAAGCTCGCATGTCCCGCTCTTGTAGCAGGTGAGGCAGTCGCCGTTGTGGTCGGCCATGATGAGCTGGAGAATGCCGACCTGCGTGTCGCGCACGAGCTGCGTGTCGGTGAATACCTCCATTCCCTCCCATACCTCCGTGGAGCACGCGGCAAGGAGCTTTTTCTTGCCGGTGACCTGCACTGAGCACAGGCGGCAGCGGGCCTTCACCCTTTGGTCGGGGTGGTAGCAAAGATGAGGAATATCTATGCCGATCTTCTTCGCCGCCTCGATGATTTTCGTGCCCTTCTTTGCAACTGCGGGGATATTATTTATCTTGAGATGTATGATTTCCTGTTCCATTATCTAGCACCTCCAACGGCGAATGCCTCGGGGAATATTTCCATCGCGGAGAGCGTGGCGCATTGCGCGGTCTCGCCAAGACCGCAGAGCGACGACAGGGACATGATGCTGCCGATTTTCTTTAGCGTTGCTATGTCGCTGTCCGTTGCCGTGCCGTCGGCGATTTTTTTGAGGATAATCTTTGCGTGCAGATTTCCCTCGCGGCATGGCGTGCACTGGCCGCAGCTCTCGTGGGAGAAGAAGTCCTGCGTCATGCGGAGGAAATCAATCACGCTCGTGCGGTCGTCTATTACAAGTATCGCGCCCGAGCCGACCGTGACGCCGTTTTCCTTGAGGTCATCGTAAGTGTACGGCACATCGAGAATGCGCCTGTCGGTTATCCTGCCGGACGCGCCGCCGAACTGTATCAGGCGCAGCCCGTATCCGCCCTCGATGCCCTGCGCGAGCCCGTAAATGATGTCGCGCACCGGCGTGCCGAAAGGTATTTCAAAGACCCCGGGATGGCGCACATTGCCGCCGACGCTCACCAGCTTCGTGCCGATGGACTCGCCGCTGCCGTGGCTGGTGTACTCGCCTTCGTCATCGAGCAGGAGATGAGGCACGATGCAGAAACTTTCGACGTTGTTGACGCAAGTCGGCAGAGCGAACGCGCCACTGACTTTTATGAAAGGCGGCTTCATGCGCGGGCGACCCGCCTTGCCCTCGATGGAGCGAATCAGCGCCGTGCCCTCGCCGCAGACATAGGCTCCCGCCCCCGAATAAAGATGAATGTGGAAGTCAAATCCCTTGCCGAGGATATTGTTCCCGAGGAATCCGCGCTCCTCGGCCTGCTTGATGGCGTTCCTGAGCAGCGGGCGAAGATGCCTGTATTCCTCGCGCAGATAAATGTAGCCGTCCTGAGCCTTTACGGTGTAGCCTCCTATTATCATGCCCTCTATGAGATTGAAGGGGTCATGCAATATCAGCTCGCGATCCTTGAATGTGCATGGCTCGCCCTCGTCCGCGTTGCAGATAGTGAGCTTGTGTTCGCCCTTCACCGCGCGCGCCTGCGACCATTTGCGGCCCATGTCGTAGGCCGCGCCGCCGCGCCCCTTGACCTTGGCGGCGGAAATGATTGACGCTATGTCCTCGCCGTCCATCTCGACGGCTTTCTTCAGCGCGTTGAAACCGCCAATGGCAAGATAGGAGTCAATCGACATCGGGTCATACTTGCCAAAATTTTTTGTTATGAAATGAATCTCGCTTGACATATTGGCCCCTCCTCATATGAACTTTGCGAGGAGCGCCTTTATGTTTTCCTCGCTGTAGAGATTGCCGTATACCTCGCCATTGATGCGCACAGCGGGGGCCATGTCGCACGCGCCGAAGCACGGCACCTCCTCGATCATGAACCTGCCGTCGTAGGTTATCTCGCCGACCTCGATGTTGAGGTATTTCTTGAGAATTTCAAGGAGGCCGTCGCTGTCGTTGACCTTGCACACGACCGAGCGGCAGACCTGTATGGGATATTTCGCGCGCGGCTTGTCGGAAAGCGCGGAGTAAAAAGTCAGGCAATCGTAGATGATGGAGACTTTGATTGGCAGCTTTTCAGCGATGTAGAAAGCGACCGCCTCCGGGACGAACTGCTCGGGGATGATGTCCTGCACGTCGAGCAGTATGCCGACGATTTGCGTCGCGTCGTGGTCATGCGCGTCGAGGATTCCGTCAATCTTCTGCGCGAGTGTAGCCGAGAGCGGATACGCCGGCGCCGTTTCTGCTGTCATAATGACCCCTCCCAAAATGAATGAATGATGCAGCGCATCGTGTCAGCGGAAATAAAAACAAACGATGCGCTCTGTATTTTTACATTATATAATTTTTGTGGGCGTTAATCTACAAAAAAAAGAAAAATTTTCAAAAAACGAAAGAAAAATGTATCGAAAGGGAAAATGATTATAAATTTCATTTTTATAGATGTCATGGAAAATCTCATTTTCTATTTGCATATTTTGATTTTTGTGTATAATATTCCATATGTAACTTTGTCATGCTGTCTTTGATGAGCATTAATTAATTTGTGAATTTTTTTAGGGGGAACGTCAATGAATGAGATGGCTCTGAAATACGGGTGCAATCCCAATCAAAAACCTGCGCGTGTATTTATGAAGGAGGGCGAGCTTCCTTTCGAGGTGCTCAATGGGAAGCCGGGGTACATCAATCTGCTCGACGCGATGAATTCGTGGCAGCTCGTGCGTGAGCTGCGCGAGGCGACAGGCCTGCCCGCCGCGGCATCGTTCAAGCATGTCAGCCCCGCCGGTGCGGCCGTCGCCGTTCCGCTTTCCGAGGCGCTGGAGAAGGTGTACTTTGTCGAGGGGGTGGAGCTTTCGCCGATTGCCACCGCGTATGTCAGGGCGCGAGGCGCTGACCGCATGTCGTCGTATGGCGACTTTGTCGCGCTCTCGGATGA
The DNA here is from genome assembly GCA_017458745.1 of Schwartzia sp. (in: firmicutes). Lineage (GTDB taxonomy): Bacteria > Bacillota > Negativicutes > Selenomonadales > Selenomonadaceae > RUG024. The sequence continues at coordinate 3,869 of JAFTAB010000198.1, forward strand.
GTGCGATGCCCAGACGGCATCGTTTTTGAAGCGCGAGGTATCGGACGGGGTCATCGCGCCGTCGTACTCCGATGAGGCACTTGAGATTTTGAGGTCAAAGCGCAACGGCACTTACCTCGTCATCCGCATGGACGCGGAATATGATCCGGAGGAGCTGGAGCAAAAGCAGGTTTTCGGGGTGTGGTTCGAGCAGCGTCGGAACGATGTGAAAATCACTGAAGATTGCCTTTCCGACATCGTGACGAGGAACAAGGATATACCTGAAAGCGCGAGGCGAGACCTCATCATATCGCTCATCACTCTCAAATACACGCAGTCAAATTCCGTCTGCTACGCGCTCGGCGGCCAAGCGATCGGCATCGGGGCGGGGCAGCAGTCGCGCGTGCATTGCGTGAGGCTCGCGGGGAGCAAGGCGGATAACTGGTATCTCCGCCAGAGCCCGGCTGTGCTCAATCTGCCGTTCAGGGACGATGTGCGCCGCCCCGACAGGGACAACGCGATTGACGTCTATATCGGCGACGAGTACGAGGACGTTCTTGCCGACGGCGCATGGCAGCGCGTGTTCACCGAGCGGCCCAAGGTTTTCACGCGCGAGGAAAAGAGGGCGTGGATCGCGACCGCGGAGGGCATATCGCTCGGCTCCGACGCTTTCTTCCCGTTTGGGGATAATATCGAGCGGGCGAGGAAAAGCGGCGTGAGGTACGTCGCTCAGACGGGCGGCTCGATTCGCGACGACAACGTGATTGAGACGGCGGACAAATTCGGGATGGCCATGGCTTTCACGCACATCAGGCTGTTCCATCATTGATAAAAGGGGAGAAAAATTTTGAATGCAGCAGTAATGCTCGTTTTTAGTATCGCCGTCTTGGGCGTGGGCTATTTCGTTTACGGCGGCTGGCTGTCGAGGCAATGGGGGATAGATGGGAACAGGACGACCCCCGCTCACACGATGGAGGATGGTCTTGACTATGTGCCGGCGAAGGCGCCCGTGCTCATGGGGCATCATTTTTCATCAATAGCGGGCGCGGGCCCCATCAACGGCCCGATACAGGCGGCGATATTCGGCTGGCTGCCCGTGCTGCTGTGGGTGCTGATTGGCGGCATATTCATGGGCGGGGTTCATGATTTTGGCGCCCTGTTCTCGTCGATGAGGAATGATGGCAAGTCAATAGGCGAGGTCATATCGGACACGATGGGCGAGAAGGCGAAAAAGGTCTTCATCATTTTCGCGTATTTGACGCTTTTGCTCGTCGTCGCCGCTTTCGCCTCCATAGTGGCGAGCACATTCGGCGTGACCAATATGAGGGGGGTGCCCGTCAGCGACGCGACGCGCGAGACGAACATGGCGACGGCCATGATTTCGTTTCTCTTCATTGCGCTTGCTGTTTGCTTTGGACTGCTCGTCTACAAAGTGAAAGTTTCAATCGGTTTCGCGAGCGTCATCGGTGTCGTCGGGATAGTCGCTATCACCGCCCTTGGCCTTCACTGGCATCCTGTCGCCCTGTCGTACGATGCGTGGATGTATATCATAGGATTATATATCGCCGTCGCCTCTGTGACGCCCGTGTGGATATTGCTTCAGCCGAGGGACTATCTCTCGTCGTTCCTGCTATATTTCATGATCGCCGTCGCGCTCGTCGCCATCATAGGCGCGTCGCTCACCGGGCATGGCAATCTCGACATCCCTGCTTTCCTGGGCAGCTTCACCGCGCCCGAGAGCAATGGGCTTTTCACTATGGGGACGCTTTTCCCTGCGCTTTTTGTCACTATCGCCTGCGGCGCAATATCGGGATTTCATTCGCTCGTCGCCTCCGGCACTACTGCGAAGCAGATTGACAACGAGAAAAGCGCGCAGCCTATAGCCTACGGCTCCATGCTCGTCGAGTGCGTCGTGGCCGTCATATCGCTCTGCGCTGTCGGCTACTGCTGGGACGACATAATGGCGGCGGGCAAAAATCTCGCGTCCGTCGGTCTGGCTGCTCCGACTGCCGTGTTCGCGACCGGCATATCGAGAATGCTTGGCACATTCACCAATCCCGACGCGCAGCATATAGCGTACAATATGCTCGTGCTCGCCGTGTCGGTTTTCTGCCTCACATCGCTCGACACGGCGACGAGGCTGGCCCGCTATATGTTTCAGGAGCTTTGCCTCACGAGGGGTCAGACTGTCGAGGATCTCACTGGCATAAAAAAATTTTTGGCAAATCCGTATGTGTCAACCGTGATTACCGCTGTCCTTGGCATCGCGCTCGGGCTGACTGGCTACACGAAAATATGGCCGCTGTTCGGCGCTGCGAACCAGCTGCTCGCAGCCGTGGGGCTCCTCGCCGTCTGCGCGTGGCTCGGCCATGTGGGACGCAACAACAAGATGTTCTATATCCCGATGGTATTCATGCTGGTTGTCACCATAATCTCGCTATGCCAGACAATCGCGTCAAAGGCGGGCGCCATAGGAGCGGCTGAGACAAACGCGGCGTTCTGGCTCGCGGTGCAGGTGGGCATAGCGGCTCTCCTGATAGCATTGGCTGTGTACCTTGCAATCGACGGAATAAAAACCATAATGAAGCAGAACAGGGAAAAAGAAATAGCTAAATAAAAATGACGGGCATCTTGGGAGCGTTCCCTTGATGCCCGTTTTTTTGTTACTCGGGTGAATCTGTGATAAAATATCTTATAAGGATATATTTATCGCATGTATATATTTGGAGGAGAGTTTATGAATTACAGGACACTTGGCAGCACGGGGCTCAAAGTCAGCGAAATCGGAATGGGGTGCGAGGGATTTTCGGAGAATGGCTGCGGCATGGCGGAGGAACTGTTTGACGCGGCGGAGGAGCATGGCGTGAACTATTTTGACCTTTACACATCCAATCCCGATACGCGCAGAGCAGTGGGCAGAGCGATGAAAGGACGCAGGGAGAAGTTCCTCGTGCAGTCGCATATCTGCTCCGTCTGGCAAGGCGGGCAATACAAGCGCACGCGGAAACTGTCGGAAGTGGAGGAGGGCTTTGAGGAAATGATGCGCCTTTTGGAGACGGACTATCTCGATGTGGGCATGATTCATTATTGTGATTCCCTCTCCGACTGGGAGGATATTGAGAAGAACGGGGTGCTTTCCTATGCCCGCCGACTGAAAGAGGAAGGGCGCATCTGCCACATCGGTCTCAGCAGCCACAATCCCGAAGTGGCAATCCGCGCGGCGGAGAGCGGCGCCATCGAGGTGCTGATGTTCAGCGTGAACCCTTGCTATGACCTCCAGCCAGCCTCGGAGGATGTGGAGGAACTCTGGGCTGCGAAAAATTACGCGGGTGAACTTATGAATATGGATTCGGAGCGTCAAAGGCTTTACGAGACTTGCCAGCGGATCGGCGTAGGCATAACGGTCATGAAATGTTTTGGCGGCGGCGATTTGCTGGACGCGAAGCTGTCCCCGGCGGGGGCGGCGCTCACGGTGAACCAGTGCATACACTACGCGCTTTCTCGGCCGGCGGTGGCGAC
>JAFTAB010000199.1 GCA_017458745.1 Schwartzia sp. (in: firmicutes)
AAAAAAAGATTAGCATCACATCGTCAGCTTTGCTATGAAGAGGGTCGTCGCGCCAAATATGATCGCCAGCACGACGGTCACACGGGCGAGCAGCGCGTCCATGCCCCGAGCCGAGCTGGAGAATACGGTGTTGCCGCCGCCGTCTATTCCCATGCCCGCGGATTTCGGCTCCTGCCCGAGCACGGATGCTATGAGGCCAATCGCGACAATCGCGTCAATTATCATCAGGACATTCAAAAGCATAACAAAAAACAGCCTCCCGAAAAGATGTCAAAAAAATATAGATAAATATTACCATATAAAGAAGCGCATGGCAATAAATTTCAATATGCGCGGAAAGAAATACTGGAAAAGCAAAGGAGGCCTGCCAATAGCAAGCCCCCTTCAAAGAGGAGTCCAAAATGCCGTAGAGAGTCCATGACTAACCTGCATATGCAGGTGGGTGCCCTAAGTCCGGTTTTTGAAACTCGCTCGAATGGCGATCTGACAGCCGCCGGATCAAATCGGATTCCCAAAGGTGAAAAAGTCGGCTAGACATTGTATCTTCCCGCGCGCACCCCAGACGATTCCTTCTTTAGACCGTATAGTATCATAAAAAATGATTGCTTTCAAGTCTTGACAATAGAAAAAATAGCACTTCCAAGGGATTTTTTTCGGCTAATAAATTTTAAGAGACAAACGAAAAAAAAAATTGTATAATTATCTATCGATACACTCATAGATGAAAGGGAGATTTTGACGTGGAAAATAAATTCAGCGTTGCTATCAGCTTCGACGGCGTGCTGGGCTACATAGAGTACGACGGCGACAGGAGGGATGCCGCGGTGACGCTCCCGAATGACGAGGCACGCGCAGCCGTCGAAAAGTACCTCCGCTCGAAGCATAGAATCCAAGTGCCCAATGATACGCTGCTCGACTTCTCGGAGGAGGAGATTGACCCGATGGAGAGCGTGAGGAGTTTTCAAATCGCGCTGACGAGGATGTGGGAGGAAAACGGGGTGCACGTCGACTGGTCGAGGCCGGTCGAGTTCGTAAAAAAATATCCGACGCTTGACAGCCTGCCGAAGGGCGGGGTACCGTTCACGCTTGATGAGAATTGATATTAATCCTCGACCGAAATTTTCGTTTAACATTTTTGCTTGAGATGCGTATTAAAAATTTTTGCATTGCAAAGCCAACAAAAAAATCGCAACCGATGATTGCTCGGTTGCGATTTTTTTTGTTCTTATTTCGACAGTGCCTTTTCGAGCTTCTCGAGCTCCTCGTTTATGACGGACGCTCTTTGGTTTGCCTCGCGGGCGGCTCTCATTATGTCGAGGTTGTCATTGCCGCTCAGGCTCTCCTTCATGCCGGAGAGATAATCGACTATCGACGAGATATATTCCTGACGCATCTCGGCTATCTCCTGCGCCGCGGTCGGCACCGATACGCCGGAGAGAGCGACGGCCAGCTTCTCGCGGTTGTCTATCATCTTCGTTACCAGCTCGGGCGATGCGATTTTCGCCGCGCTCCTTATGCTCTTCAGCTCCGCGTCAAACTGGTCGATTATTGGCTGCGTCGAGGCGAGGTATTCCTTCAGCGCCGCCTTCTTCGCAGCCGCCAGCGCCTCCAGATATTCGCGGAGATTTGTCACGGCGACGACCTGCCATGTGCGGTCGCTCTGACGCTCCATCTCAACGTCGAGGATATATTCCCCGAGGTCAGGCTCCTCGATCTTCAGCCCGACGTTTGCCATGCTGCCCTCGTCATTCTTCTTTATGTACGCGATGTCCTTGAGCGCGATTGATCTTGCGCCGGACTTCTCGATGATGGCGTCCGCGCTCATGTCCTTCATGCCGTTCTCGCGGCGGGGCGTCGCGTCGTTCCCCTCGAAAGTGCCGGTTCTCACCATCGTGAGGATTGTCTCTTTCAGCCCGCTGGCGATGGCGGGCTTTATCGCGCTGACGAGATCACGCGCGAATGATGTCTCCATCATCGGTGAGCTCGACTCGCCGAGCATGAAAGCGATGATGTCGTCGGTGCCCCGCGTCAGGGCACGGTCGAGATTGACGCGCTTCTGGAATCCCATGGTGTCATGCTTTGCCGCTGCCTCGCGGATTTCCTTGATGGCGTACTCCGGCGTTTTGGTGTGCACGCCGAAGTAGTATGTCGCCGCGCCGAGGCAAGCGAGCAGGACAATCAGGGTGCCTGTCATAATCTTTTTCATAGCTGCTGCCTCCTGCTTCACATCTCTGATGGCGGATTACGCGGGAAGTCGTCGGCGTTCGCGCCGCACATCGGGCAGGCCGCGTCCTTGAACAAGAAATAATATGGCACATAGAAAATCAGCCATCCTCCGCCCGTGATAAAGCACAGCAATAATAGCACGAACCAGTTGACGTGTTTGCGCGGCTCAATCATTTGCCGGCAGTTTGGACAATATTTCATGAGAACATCCCCCGCGTTCAAATATTTACATAAAAGTCAGCGTATAATAAAATAATAAAAAATATCTGTAAAAATAGATTTTTTCTGCCGCTCACGGCAGAAATTTTATTTTATTATTTAATCGGATAGCTACCTTAAATAATAAAAATGAGTTATAATATTTCTTATACTGAATCTTTTGAAGGGGGATAAGACAATGGAGAGTGACATGAGAGCGCGACGCAAAAGAAGCGGCTGGTTTCCGTATCTGTTTGCAATTTTTGCCACGGCGCTTTCCATGGCGCTCATTGTCGCGTACACTTTCACGACATTTTACGGCAATGCCAAAATAAGCGTGAGGAGGCAGGCGCAGTTGTCGGTCGTGGATAAATCGGAGGCATTCGCGATGTACATGGACAGAGCGAGGATAGCCCTCGACATCGTGTCCGCCGCCGCCGAGGGAATCATAGCCGAAGGCTACGACTATGGCAGGCTCGGCGACCTCCTTCATCGCCAGTCCCTTATCATCAACGAGAGAATCGAAAGCGAGTTTACCGGAGCTTACGCTTGCGTGAACGGCATATATATCGACGGCAAGGAATGGGTGCCGCCCGAGGAATATGACCCGACGACGCGCGACTGGTTCAAGGCCGCGGTCGCGGAGAAGGGCGAGGTGGTGATGGTCGACCCGTATCTGGATGCCGAGACCGGAAAAGTCTGCATCTCTATCTCGAAGCTGCTCAGCGATGGCAGGAGCGTCGTCTCGATGGACATTTTTCTCGACCGCGTCCAAAAGCTGACCGATGAGGTCAATATTGGTGGGCGCAGCTATGCGATTGTCATTGACGGGAAAGGGAAGGTGCTCGCCCATACCGACAAAAATGAGGTGGGGAAAGATTATTCCGCCGACAGCGAAAAGAAAGACCTGCTTGAAGGGATGCTGGGGAAGGAAAGCATGGTAAGCGACAGCGAGATGGGCGGCATCTCCCGCACGATTTTTTCAAAGCGCATGTCGACGGGCTGGTATATCGTGCTCGTCGTTGACAACAACGATCTCTTTGCAAATGTTAAGTCGGTGCTCCACAGGAACATCGCCGTCGCGGTGATTGCCACGGTGATGGTCGCTGTCATCTGCATATATGTGTTTGGCCGCCTCGCGAAGAAGGAAGCGGAAAATGAGGAGCTGACCCGCGAGAGGGAGATAGCCGATCGCTCGAACAAGGCGAAAAGCGAATTCCTCGCCAACATGAGCCATGAAATCAGGACCCCGATGAACGCGGTGATGGGCATGAACGAGATGATACTGCGCGAGTCGAAGGACGAGAACGTAAGGCTTTACGCTAAGGACATAGAGAACGCGGGAAAAAATCTGCTGGAGATTATCAACGGCATACTTGATTTCTCAAAAATCGAGTCGGGCAAGATGGAGATTGTGCCGGTCGACTACTCGCTCTCCGGCAT
>JAFTAB010000032.1 GCA_017458745.1 Schwartzia sp. (in: firmicutes)
AAAACGCTGAAATACAGGCGGTTAAAGCTCGTTTAAGCGATTTAAACCAACTGCTTGAAAAACTTAAATCTGAAAAAATTTAAGATAAATTTGCGAGAGGAGGCGAGAGGATGGAGTACAAGGAAACGCTCGAAAAGCAGTTGCGGCTACTTTCCGAGCATTCAGAGAAGGCAACGGACAAGGATATTGTCGAGATTACTAAGGCGATGGTGGAGGTTGCAAAAGTGCTGATTAGTATTAATCAAAAAGCATTAGCAATTTTGGCCGATAAAATGGAGATGGAACGAAAATTTGAGCGTTTTCGGCATACTGTATCTAACGGTGATTGATTTCATTTATCAATGATTCAGCGCTTGAAGGTTTCATACATTCAAATCACCTCCTTCTATGGTCATTATACCACGGGCGGAGGGTACGAGAGGAGGAAAGGAAAATGAAAGAGAAAGAAAAGGATAAAATCGAGTATCCACTGGACGATGCCGAGAGATTGCTGTCAATGGGCGAGGTCGGCGAACGACTGGGGACAGGGTACGCGTTTGCCGGGCGGCTGGTCAGAGCCGGGCTGCTTGGCGCTTTGTTTTTCAAAAAGGTGAAGCGAGTGCCAAAGAGCGAGCTTGAGAAATTCATCAAGAAGCATATCGGTCAGGATATTTATGAGGTGCTGGAGCGCGCGGAGCAGGCAATACAAAGCGAGGGCGCGGCGTAAGAGAAAGGGGAAAGGAAAATGAACAGCTACGAGATAAGGGACATTGTAGAGACTGTTTCCGACGCGGATTATCGCGAGGCGGTTTTGAGCGACAACAACGCAAGGGACGCTGAAAGACTGAGCAGTGTGTCAATCCAACAGTGCGCGGAATGGTACGCGGCAGAGGGCAAGGAGATGTGATATTCATGGCGAGTGGGAGCGATTTTATCAGACGTTGCGTAGAAAGCGGTCACTGCGTTGACCCCGGAGCCGGCTGGATCCGTTGGCAGGAATTTTTCGAGGCGACGCAGCCGATTGTTGACAGGCTGGTAGCGGGCGCGATTATTCTTTTCATGGCCGCGCTCGCGCTGGGGGCGGCGGGGAAATGAGCGTCAGCAAGATTGACCGCGCGATATTGGCGGCGTCTGCTGCGTCCCTGCTGCTGGGGTTTATCGTCGGATTGGGCGTCAGCATATACATTGAGACGAGCCTTTTTGGGCTATAAGGGGAAAAATAAAAATGGCGAAAAACACTCTATACGCGATTGATTTCAGGGCAACGGGCGGCCATGAGACTCACACCGAGGTTTTGAAAGAGGCCGACCTTTTGAGCAAGGACTACTACAAAAGCGCTCTCCGTTTCGTGAGCCATGACGCCAAAGTCAAAAGCGGGGCTGATTTTTACCGGGAGATGCTGGATAGAGCGGCGATACTTTTGGTGGACAAGCTAAACATTTCCGAAATTGAAAAAATCTTGCACATGATGATTGAGGCTATCCCCGAAAGCTCCAAAGAGCTCCCATTGAATAAGCTGGCTTGCATTGACTGGACGGATAACGGGGAATGGCATTTCGTCATAGGCTGCTATGATACGCCGATGGAGTTAATCCAGCGGGCTTTCGACGAGGTGGATGATGTGGATATTTTAACTATCAGAGAGATTGACGAGGCAGAGGCCGAGGCAATAAAGAGGGAATGAAGGCTTATGGACGTTTTGATCAATCGTTGCAGATGCGGGCGGGAGATACCTTTTGACCCTGCCCGCAAAAAGCAGCACCGATATTGCGCGGTATGCCGGGCAAGAATCGGCGGCAACAAGCAGCGAGGGCATAAAAAACTCCGAAGCGTCAGGCAACGCATCGGAGCACTGGAAAAAATATTGCTGTTTAATTATACCACAAAAATGAAAAATAAAAAATATATAAAAGATGCGATGAACGGTGGCGAAGGAGAAAGCGCGATGCCTTGATTGCGGCAGAGAGTTCACCTATGAGCGGAAGGGAGACAAACCGCGCAGTCTTTGCGACGAGTGCAAGAAGGAGCGTACTCGCGCGTCAAAGCAAAGACATGATGAGAAAGTCAAGGTTGCCCGGCGACTGGAAAAAGAACGCGAAGCCACGGAAGCAAGAGCCGTGATCATAAGCGTCGAGAAGCGAAAGCAGCTCCAATCCGCCGCGATAAAGGGCAACGAGTCGCGATGGGGCGCGAAGGGCACAAGAAGATTGATTCGAGAGAAAAGAATAGAAATGCGGGCGGAAGCGGAGGCGCGTTTGCTGGCGAGGGAGCGGCTCGCGATAGAGACTCATAAAAGCTACGGGCGGATAGTGGCCGAGCAGTGGATGAGGCAGATGAAGGGATAGGACAGTAATGAAGGGGATGGAAAGATGGCGACGCGTGAGGATATTGAAAAGAAGATAGACGATTGGGCGAAATGGGCCGGCAACAGAAAGGCCCATCAGCAGGCGCTCACCATAATAAAAGCATGGGCGGAGCATGATGACGAGGCGGGGGAATTGATCACGGCCGACGGCAAGAGCCTCGGAGAATGCTGGAACGCGGTGGAAGACTATGCGAGAGAGGCGGGCAGCTCAAGCCCCGGCGACGAGGACGTAGTGGAATGGGTGCTTGAATATTTCGGTGTAAAGGACGCGAAAGGCAAGGCCGAGGGCGGCGTCATATATTGGTATTACATGGCGATGGCCGAAAAATACAGGCCATATGGCGTCGACGTGATCAAAGTGACGACGGGCGGCAAAGAAAAGAAAGCGAAAAAAGCAGACGACGGAGCGAATCTTGATTTGTTCCAAGGGCTCACTTTCTGACGAGGTGACAATATGAAAATAGAGGGAAATGGATTTCAAAATCACGGACTGCCTCCCGAGTCAAAAGAGATAATGCGCCATTTCGGGAACGACGCTTTCCGGCTGAATGACCATGAAAAAAGATTCATGCGGATGAACGCCGGAGAAGAAAATTATTTTATCATGGAGACTCGCGAGGACAGGGGAAAAGGGCGCGGGTGGTGCTCGACCTGCCGGAAAACCCGCATGACGCCCGAGGCTGCCGGGCTGAAACATAACGACAAGATGATATGTCCCCATTGCGGCAAGCGCGTCACAGTGAAGCATAGCTGGCGGCTCAAATACGCGATAGACGACGACTCGCTTTTTTATCTCTATCGGCCGAGCGTGATAGATCCCGCCGTCGTGACCGCGCGGGCGGTTTATATGTACCGGGTGATGCCGGCAAAGCGTCCCGGCCACGATGAGGATTTCAAATTCAGCGAAAAAATCTTTGTGGATTCATTCTATATATTTGAGCCGGGCAAGGGCGCGACGCATATAATGCCGAGCTATAACTCGCGAATAGACTACTACGGCTGGTATCGCGATGTGTGGAAAATCGAATATCTCTACAAGGTGAGGAAAGGCGCGTCTCCCCGTGATTATTATTACCAGGGGACATACAGAGGATATTGCAGAAGAAAGCACAACTCCATGATATTGGCCGACATTGCTCAGGCTTTCGAGGCGGCGAAGGACTCGCCGATAAAATACGGCATGAAGGAATATTGCGCGGAAGCCATGCACGAAAATTTTTTGAGATTTTGGGGATGGCGGGCGAAATACTCTAGCGTCGAAAAGCTGCTAAAAATAGGTCTCGGTGAGCTGGTGCACTCAAAAATAATGGGGGAATCCGGCAGGGCGATAAACTGGCGCGGCGCCACGCTGACAAAGATACTGAGAAAGCCGCTTACAAAAGAGGACAAGAAATTTCTGCTGAAACACGGGGACTATGTCGACCAAACTGCTTTGGAAGTGTGGCAGCGCTGCCCGAAAATATCAATAAAGACCGCCGTATGGCTGGGCGACAATATATATAACCTAAACGAAATATTCAACACTGTCGGCAAGAGGTATGAAGACGCAGCCGTGGACTATCTGATAAGGCAATACAGGAAGAGCGGCGCGGGCGCGGCGGAAGAATTCGATACCGCGCCTAATCTGAGAGTGGCGCGCGACATTATCAGTGATTACCGGGACTATCTCCGCATGACGGACAAAAACGGGCAGGACATCCACAACAAATCCGTAATGTGCCCCAAGAACCTAAAGAGGGCGCATGACGAGGCAATGAAGGACTATGAGGCAAAGAAAAACGAGGAAAAAGACAAGGCGCTCCGCGAGCAGCTGAAGAGATACAAGAAATATCAATATTCCGCGATGGGGTGCGTCGTTGTTGCGCCAAGGAGCTGCGCCGACATCGTAGAAGAGGGTATCATGCAACACAACTGCGTCGCGTCATATATTGATTCAGTGACAAGAGGGGAATGCGATATAGTATTTGTCCGCCGCGTCGGGGACGAAGCGACAAGCTA
>JAFTAB010000200.1 GCA_017458745.1 Schwartzia sp. (in: firmicutes)
CAGCAAAATAATTTCCGGCTCCGCTTGCGGGTTCTCCATGTCGTAGACGCGGAACTCGGCGAAGTTCGACGCGACTATCCAGCGCGGGCGTTTCGAGTAGGGCAGCTCGGCGGCGTACCGCTTCGCCTGCTGGTATGGAGTCAGCGTCGTGCCGTCGCTCTGCTTGATGGGCTTCGACAAATCCTTGCCGAGTGATTTTTGCTCTATCATCACATGAGTTTCGGGAATTGTTGCGTCGATGAAGCTCTTGTGAGAGAGATTCACTTGCTCCTCAAAAAAAATAAAATGCGTCGGCTTTTCCACGCCGTACACATCATGCAAAAGCTCAATCCAAAACGAATGTGTCTCGCCCTTCTCGTAGCCTCGCCCTTTCCAAGTTTCCGCAAATTTTTTCGCCGCGACGGTCACGGATGACCTAGTGCGGTGGCGGGCGCAGGATGCGCCGTCTTCGTCACCGCCGACGGTCATGGACGACCTAGTGCGGTGGCGGGCGCAGGATGCGCCGCTTTCGCCACCGCCGACGCCCATGGACGGGCTAGTGCGGTGGCGGGCGCGTGATGCGCCGTCTTCGTCACCGCCGACGCCCATGGACGGGCTAGTGCGGGGAAAGGAGCGTGATGCGACAGTTTTGTCCCCGCCCGATTTTTGCTCATTCTCGTTCGCGCAGCGACCTGATGCTTCGGCATCGAGTGGGTCGATTATGTCTTTGTGCATATCAACGTGCCCTCCTGCAACAATTATTCTGCGTATAATTGCGTGTGTATCGGGTCAATCGTCGGGTGATTGTTTGAGCGGGCAGGCATCTGCGCTCGTTTCCGTCGCAGGGCAGGGGAGGCAGCGCCGCTCGTAGGCACAGGAGGCGCATGATTTTGGCGGCTCGCCATGTTCGCGCATGGCTTGCAAGGCGGGCGACTCCGTCCAGCAGGCTGCCAAGCTGTCATATTCCTCCGCCTTGGCCAAAAATTTGCACGGCGTGATTTTTCCCGTCGGCAAAACGCAAAAATGGTTGCGCCCCGCCGTGCAGCCGCGCTCGATGCCGCGATTGCCGTTTCTTTTAGGGTCGTCGCCCTCCATGAGTGCGCGAAGAGGTGAGAAGCAGCTTTCGACTGTCAGCTCCATGCGCTCGTCCGAGGCCGTCGTCGCGTCGCTGTTTCCCTCGCTGTCGTCCGATTTTTTATGCTCATCTTGCCAATTTTTTATCGTTTTCGCCGCGTAAATCATTTGGTCGCGGCTCGGCGTCTCTTTGCCTTTCGCGGGTTTCATGCCGGTGACAATCAATTCCTTGGCACATAGTTTTTCAGCAATGCGTATCACCTGCGGCAGTCTTTCGGCATTGCCTCGATGCATCAGCCACCTTGCCCGCGCATTTCGGAACCCCTTGCTGCGAAGAATTTTCAGCATCCAAGCAGCCGGCTCGTATGCGCCTTCATCGTTAATATTGATGATAAAGTCATCCGTGCCCGCCGCGATCATCTTTTCAATCCATGCCTCGGGCGCTGCCTTGGCAAGCTCCACCACGGCGCGCAGTTCCCACGCCTCGCTGCCACTCTGTCGTTTACATTCCGCCAAAAGCTGGTCGAGATGCTCGCAGTTTGCAACGTCCCCCGTGAATCGCACCTCGTGCACGCGGTTCTTCTTGCACTCTTTGATCCACTGCGTCGCCGCGCCTATGGGGAGCGCATGGCTCTCGTCCTTCACCATGAGCTCCACATAGACGGGACGATCATAGGCATCGAAATAGTGATGGTGGATGTAAGGCGATTGCTCCAGGTACGCTTTCGCCTCGATGATTTTCCCGTCGCGATAGTTCAGCTTGAAATAAGCGATCAGCGTCTGAATGAAGGGGTAGCCGTCCGGGCGAATCCGAATCCAGCGGCGAAGCGCGTCCGCTTTCGACGGCAGGCACAGCCCCGCATCCTCAAGACGGGCTATGGCTTTATCCACAATCAACGGATGCCGCCAACGGGAAAATGCCTCAATGCCGATTTTCGGCAGCACGCCGCTCTCGCCAAGGTCGATATTGACGGCAACATTATTTGCTTGCCGCCAAGGCTCAAGCGCATTGAATAGGCGAGCGGTGTCGCCCTGCCAGCCGATACCGGCAAGCCCTTCGGGTATAGAATCCCAGTCGTGAAACATGATCACAAGGCGCATGATGGAAAGCTCGCCTCGACCCGTCATGGTGCCGATTTGCTTTATATACGCCCCTTTCGGCAATTCATTTATCACATGGAAAAGCGCAGAGCGCAGATTTTTCGCCCGGGCCTCGCCCATGAAAGGCGGCAAGAGCGCGTCCCAATATGCGGCATCTTTTGACTTATTGGCGTCGGTATTCATGAAAAGGCACGGAGATATGGTTTTGCCCGTCGCATTGGCTTTCCGAAACTCATCATAGTCGATTTCATACCAAAGATTTTCTACGCCGGGAATATTGTCCTCGTCGATGTTCATAATGTAATCCACATATCGCGCCTCTTCGCCGAGACGCACTTCAAGCCCGGCGCCATGAGTGATTGTATCGCCGTACTCTCTCTCAATGCTTTTAAGTGCAGCCATGCACTCATCGTCCATTATTTCAGGAATCGGATGGCGGCCAAGATGAGCGAGAAATTCTTTTGCCGGAAGTTCCTGCACCCGCATGATGTTCCCCCCGTTTTGAAAAAATTTCCTAAATCTTATCTATCCGCCCGCTTCACGTTTTCGCCGTAAATCGTCTTGAAGTCGTCCTTCATGGAGATAGTGTTCCAGCCGCGCTCGTCGGCTGTTTTTTTCATGGCGTCGGCTTTTGCCGTATTCCCAAGCTCCCGCTCCAGATCGTCGCAGAGCACGCAAAACGCGGCACTGGGATACGGGTTGTCTTGGAGCGTATACTCGAACATCCCGCTGTCGCCCATGGAATTGCCGAAGGCCAGCACCGGCTTCTTGCCAATCTGGTTCAGTATCGAGAAGATTTTCCTCGTCTTGGCGTTGTCAATGAGCGGCGCGCCGGAAATGACAATCTTCTCCTTGCGGCGGTCGTAAAAATGATCGTTCGGCGCTTCCTTTCCCATGCCCGTGGAGGTGTAAACGAAATCCGTGGCGAGGATCCTGTCGAGGGGAATCGGTATCACGCCCCCGACCAGCTCCCGCGTGGTCGCCGCGCCGCAGGCGGAGTCGATGTAAACGGCGAAGCCGTTGTTCGTGAGATAGGACATCACTTCCACCATCGGCAGGTAAAACGCCTCGCTGCGCCGCAGGTTCGTCAGGCCGGTTTCGTCCGTCTGCATGAAATCACGCACATAGGCGCGGTACTCTTCCGGCGTCATGCCCGTATAGGCTTTTGTCAGGTAGGCAATCAGCGTTTTCGTCTCATCCGGTGACAGCCCTGTCTTGTTCATGACCTTGGGCCGGATTTTCTTCGCGAAATCGGCCATTTTCTTGTCCGGCTTGTAGTTTTTGTCGTCCAGAGCGCGGTGCAGGAACATCACTTCCTGAAAATAATAGGGCGCCGTCTCGCAATAAAAAGTGCCGTCCATGTCAAAGACTGCGACGCGGTCCGCCTCCGGAATGAACCTCGGATGTCCGGGCGTCGTCGCCTCCGTGACAAAGCGCTTGATTTTGCCCAGCGTGGGCGAATCCTCGTTCCAGTACCGAAAATCGGCGGCCGTTGCCACTTGGATGGCGGCGACTTCCTCCCGGGAGGCGGCTTGGCCGTCCCCGCCAAAAAAGAGCGAGGCCGCCGCCACCGCCGAAACTA
>JAFTAB010000201.1 GCA_017458745.1 Schwartzia sp. (in: firmicutes)
GAAAGCTTCTCCATCCGTGCCGCATGGCTGAAAAAGCCCTATATCCGAAAGGCGCTGCTGGATTTCGTGAAAGTGTGCGAAACGACTGCACCGTAACAAAAAAGCTTCGGGAGACATTCGCAATCTCCCGAAGCTTTTTTACACCAAATTTCCGCAACCCCTCATTACCCGTGGTAGTTCTCCCACTGGTATCAAAAAAGACCGTTCACGGAACCTTTCGGATATACGGCGGACAGCTTATAATCACGTGTTTTTGCGGAGCATGTAAATGAATTTGCGTTGCGCTGCAATAACAAGATAAGTAAAGAGGATATAATAATTTTGGGTCAATCATTTTTCTTGTGGGATAAATAGAAAAATAGAGTCAGCACCTTGCAAGACGGGATTATGTCAGAAATGAACTATCCCACAAGATTTGTGATTGAGCCAAAAATATTGCGGCAAAAAATTTGCATAGCCATTATTGCCGCCCGAACCCGCGCACTGCCTTTCGCCACGGTCGGATAGCGAATGGATAGAAAAATGGGCTGCCCATGAATTTTTTCCTTCATGCGACAGCCCAAAGTTTTAATAATCATATAATAATCAGTCTATCAAAGACTTCCCCGTCATCTCTTTGGGTATTGGCAAGCCGGCCAGCGCCAACATTGTCGGCGCAATATCGCACAGCTTCCCTTCGTTGAGCGACATATTTCCGCAATTGGAATTTTTGAGTGACAAACCATTTTGGACGATCACGAACGGCACCGGATTTGTAGTGTGCTGGGTGAAAGGCTCTCCGGTAGCGGGGTCTGTCATTTGCTCCGCGTTGCCATGGTCAGCGGTAATGCAGACGACTCCGCCGACATCTTCCACGGCTCTGACGCATCGCCCTACACATTCATCGACCGTCTCACACGCCTTGACCGCTGCCCCCATTACCCCCGTATGTCCGACCATGTCGCCATTCGCGTAATTCAATATGATGAAGTCATATTTTTTTGATTTGATTGCCTCCTCTACCTTGTCGGTCACCTCATACGCGCTCATCTCGGGCTTGAGGTCATAGGTCGCCACTTTGGGCGACGGCACGAGGATTCTATCCTCCCCATTGCATGGAGCCTCACGGCCGCCATTGAAGAAAAATGTCACATGCGCGTATTTTTCCGTCTCGGCTATTCTGAGCTGGGTGAGCCCCGCGCTCTCGATTATCTCCCCCAGCGTCTTTTTGAGATCCTCCGGCGGATAGGCGATGCTGACGTCCAGCCCCGCCTCATACTGCGTCATCGTGGCATACGATTTGCTCGCTATGCGAAGATTCTCATCGCGAGGGAATGAGTCAAATTTCTCGTCGGTAAACGCGTGCGTCATTTCCCTTGCCCTGTCGGGGCGGAAATTGTAAAAAATGATGCTGTCATTGTTAGTCATCCCGCCATAGTCGCCAATGACAGCGGGAATGACAAATTCGTCCGTCACCTCATCGGCATACGACGCATTTATTGCCTCATCTGCATTCGCCCTTTTCACGCCGTCGGCATGAGCGATAGCTTCATACGCCTTTTGAACTCTATCCCATCTCTTGTCACGATCCATCGCGTAGAATCGCCCCGAAATCGTCGCTATCTTTCCCGCGCCGATTTCATCCATCTTTTCCTCAAGCGTTTTCAAAAAGCCTGCCGCGCTCTTCGGCGCAACATCGCGGCCATCCAGAAAGGCATGCACCCAAACCTTTTCGATGCCGGTGTTTTTTGCCAGCTTCAAAAGCGCATAAAGATGGTCTGTATGGCTGTGAACTCCGCCGGGCGACATCAGCCCGAAAAGATGAAGCGCGCCGCCTTTTTTCACGGCCTCGTCGATTGCCTGATTAAACACTCCGTTCTCAAAGAACGAGCCGTCTCTTATTGCCCTCGTTATTCTCGTGAGATCCTGATAGACGACGCGGCCTGCGCCTATATTTGTATGTCCTACCTCGGAATTTCCCATCTGCCCATCTGGAAGCCCGACCGCCTCGCCCGAGCATAAAAGCTGCGTGAATGGATTTTCCTTGAAAATCTTGTCGAGCATGGGCGTCTTTGCGACCGCGACGGCATTCGTCTTTGAGGTCGAGTCTCCGTTTCCCCAGCCGTCCATGATAATAAGCATTATCGGGGCATTTTTCAGCTTCGCCATGTCATTACCCCTTGAATTTCACAATCTGACTGAAATCGTTAGCCTTCAGAGCCGCGCCTCCCACAAGAGCGCCGTCCACGTTTTCTTTTTCCATAAGCCCGGCGATAGTAGCGGGCTTGACGCTGCCGCCGTACTGTATGCGGATCGCGTCCGCCGCCGATTTATCGGCTATGTCGGCAACTATCTTGCGTATATGAGCGCAGACCTCCTCGGCTTGCTCAAATGTCGCCGTCTTGCCCGTGCCGATGGCCCATATCGGCTCATAGGCAATGACGAGCTTCCCAATCTCTTCATTTGAAAATCCGTTCAACGCGGCCTTTACCTGCCCCGCCACGAATCCGAGATAATCACCCTTCTCGCGTGTCTCCAGAGACTCGCCGACACAGATTATGGGAATAATATCGGCTTTGAGAGCAGCGCGAGCCCTCTTGTTCACGCCCTCGTCAGTCTCGCCAAAATATTCTCTGCGCTCCGAGTGCCCGATAATCGCATATTTAACGCCAAGCTCTTTCAGCATAGGCGGCGCAATCTCGCCCGTGAAAGCCCCGCTGTCCTCCCAATGGACATTCTGCGAGCCTACATCTATATTCGTGTCCTTGACGGCGGATGTCACAAATTGCAACGCGGTAGCGGGAGGACAAAGAACGATATCCACATCCCCCACCCCATTCACCAGCGGAATAAATTCGTTTACAAGCTCCTTTGCCTCGGCAACGGTTTTATTCATTTTCCAGTTCCCGGCAATAATTGGTCTGCGTGGCATAAAATTTTTCCTCCTTTTATCACTTATCCGCGATAGCCGCGATACCCGGCATCACTTTTCCTTCCAGATATTCAAGCGTCGCGCCGCCGCCAGTGGAAATATGGCTAATCTTGTCCGACAGCCCCGTCTTCTTTAGCGCGCTTATGGAGTCGCCGCCGCCGACAATGCTTATCGCCCCTGCATCCGTCGCCGCCGCCACGGCCTTCGCCACCGCCTCAGTCGCGTGCGCGAAAGCGTCAAATTCAAACACGCCCATAGGTCCGTTCCATACAATCGTCTTTGCGCCTTTCAGCGCCTCGGTATACAGCTTCTCCGTCTCCGGGCCCGCGTCGAGCGCCTGCCAGCCGTCCTCTATGGCATCGACAGAGACGACCTTTTTATTGGCGTCGGCCTTGAAATCGTCGGCAATGACAACATCAGCGGGCAAAACCATATTCACATTTTTCGCCTTTGCTTTCGCGAGCAGCTCTTTTGCCAAATCATATTTGTCAGGCTCGGTCAGAGACTTTCCGATCTTTTTCCCCTCGGCGGCCAAAAATGTATTTGCCATTCCTCCGCCAATGATTATCGTATTGACCTTGTCAATCATATTTGAAATAACGCCAATCTTGTCCGACACTTTTGCGCCGCCAAGGATAGCGACAAACGGCCTCTCCGGGTTTTCAAGAGCCTTGCCGATGAAATCGAGCTCCTTGCCAATCAAAAAACCGGCGACTGTCTCCTTGTATTTCGTTATTCCCTCGTTTGACGCATGGCCGCGATGAGCACAGCCGAAAGCATCATCCACCACGACGTCGGCCAGCTCGGCAAGCTCCTTCGCGAAAGCGGGGTCATTTTTCTCCTCCTCGGGATGGAAACGAAGATTTTCCAGCAGCACGACGTCGCCGGGCTTCATGTCCTTCGTTGCTTTCCTTGCCGGCTCGCCGACACAGTCGGACGCGAAGGCCACCGGCTTTTTGAGCAGCTCGCTCAGTCTGTCCGCCACAGGCTTGGTGGAAAGCTCCGGCTTTACCTGCCCCTTCGGGCGGCCGAGATGGCTTGCGAGAATCACAGCCGCGCCATGCTCCAGCAGGTAATTGATTGTCGGCAGCGTCGCCCTTATGCGTTTGTCATTCGTTATATGCTGATTATCGTCCAGCGGAACATTAAAATCAGCACGAACGAATACTTTTTTGCCTTTTACATCAATGTCCTCAAGCGTTTTCTTTGCCATAAATATTTACCTCCCAAAATAAAAGAGGTCCGGCCCATATTGGCCGGACCTCTGCCAAAGCTTACAGAGCTTCCCTCTCTATTATTTCAAGGATGCGAGATATTTTATCGTGCGGCACATCTGGCAAGTGTAGCTGTTCTCGTTGTCGTACCACGACACGACCTGAACCTGCGTCAGATTGTCGTCAATCGCGTTTACCATCGTCTGTGTCGCGTCAAACAGGGAGCCATACTCCATGCCGATAATGTCGGTGGATACAATCTCATCCTCATTGTAGCCAAACGACTCATTCGCTGCCTTCTTCATCGCCGCGTTTATTTCATCGACCGTCACTTTGCCCTTTACCACTGCAATGAGAATCGTGGTCGAGCCGGTAGGAGTCGGCACACGCTGCGCCGCTCCGATCAGCTTGCCCTTCAGCTCAGGGATGACAAGGCCGATGGCCTTTGCCGCGCCGGTGGAATTAGGAACAATATTGATAGCGGCGGCACGCGAACGGCGGAGGTCACCCTTCCTCTGCGGGCCATCGAGCGTCATCTGGTCGCCGGTATATGCGTGGATTGTCGTCATGATACCGCTTTGGATAGGAGCAAGGTCATTGAGAGCCTTTGTCATCGGGGCAAGGCAGTTCGTCGTGCATGATGCGGCGGAAATGATGTTATCGCTGGCCTTCAAAGTCTCATGATTGACATTATAGACAATCGTCGGCAAATCGTTCCCGGCCGGAGCCGAAATGACGACTTTCTTTGCGCCGGCATCAATATGCTTCTGAGCTTTCTCCTTCGATGTGTAAAAGCCCGTGCACTCCAAAACGACATCAATATTCTCTTTCCCCCAAGGAATATTTGCAGCATCAGGCTCGGAATATTTCTTTATCTTCTTTCCGTCGACAAAAAGATCATTGTCGTCGTATGTGACCTCATGCCCCTTGTAAGCGCCCTGAGTCGAATCATATTTCAAAAGATGGGCAAGAATTTTTGGCGCGGCGAGATCATTTATCGCGACGACTTCAAATCCTTCCGCCGCGAACATCTTGCGAAATGCCAAGCGACCAATGCGTCCAAAACCATTAATTGCAACTTTTACTGCCATAGTGTTTAACCCCCTAAAAAAATTTTTATATTAAAAAACTGTGAATCCATAAAATGAGACTTATTCAGTGGGAGTTTTATACTCCCACTGGATCTAGTCGAATTTACCCATTACATTATGGGCGCTTAACTCCCGCTTCATAAGCGGGAGTTTTAGCGCCCGTTAGCATCGGATAAAAAACAAGCATACAAAAATCGAAACTAATTGCTTTCTATTTACATATTTTACAGAAAATTCACGTCAAAGTCAATAAGAAAAGAACAGAGAGGGACACCCGGTATAGTCATCGGCAGAAATAATCCGGTTATATGCTGTCGGCCAATCTCGCAAACTCCTCAATCGAAAGCGTCTCGCCTCGTCGCTGAGGATCTATGCCAGCCTTCATCAGTGCATCATGAGCCATTTCCTTTGTGATGCCGACGCCCTGTATTGCGTTGCCAAGTGTCTTGCGCCTTTGCGCAAAGGCCGCCTTGACCGCCAAGAAAAACATTTTCTCATCCCTCACACTGACAGGCGGATTATCTCGAACAACGCAGTCCATCACCGCCGACTCAACTGCCGGCGACGGCATGAACGAATTGGCTCCGACCGTCATGACCATCTCGGGCTCGGTATAATACTGCACGGCGATTGAAAGAGCGCCGTAGTCTTTTCCTCCCGGCGAGGCAATCATTCGATCAGCGACCTCTTTCTGCACCATCGTCACGATTCGCGATATTGGCAGCCGCCTTTCAAGAAGCGTCATGATAATCGGCGTCGTTATGTAATATGGCAGATTGGCAACGACCTTGCATGGCCCGTCTCCCATTATGGAGGCTATGTCAACTTTAAGAATATCCCCCTCGACCAGCTCGAATTTATCATATCCTTTCAGCGTCTCGCGAAGAACCGCGGGCAGCTTCTTGTCCATCTCGACGGCTGTCACCCGCGCCCCGGCCTCCAGCAGTCCCTGAGTCAATGTCCCAATCCCCGGCCCGATTTCAAGGACTCTGTCATCGTCCTTTATCTCCGCCGTCTCGACAATAGCTTTCACGACAGACGGGTTTACGAGAAAATTCTGCCCCAGCCTCTTGCTGGCATGTATATCAAAAGCCCTCAATATATGCCGCGTTACCTCAATCCTTGCAATCTCGGGGTTTAACATCTTGCGCCATCTCCATTTCCAGTGCGTCGACTGCCTCATCAAACTCCTCACGCGTCACGCCGTAATGATTGAGCCGCTTCAAAAAAGTCTTCACATTCGCATATCCGACCCCGAGCGCAGCCCCCAGCCTCGCTCTGCGCGATGCCGCGTCAATCGCGCCGCTCAAACGATTTTCCATCATATCGTTCATATGAAAAATCTCTTTTGCCTCGACATTTGCGACACGCACTTTTTCCAATGCCCTTCTTATCGAGTCGGGGCTCGCCTGCTCCACGCCTATGTCGTCATTTGCCGTCGCCTCGTCGCGCGGAATAAACGCATGTCTCGCATCGGGAAATCTCTTGGCCAGAAATTTTCTGATACGCTCACCCGCGGAATCGGGATCCGTGAATATGATAATGCCCCGTCTCTTATATGCCTCGGCAATGTCATTCAATGTTCTCTTGTTCAGCGTGAATCCGCCCGTTATTATGCAGTCAGCCTCAACTGCTTTATTTATCGCTGCAACGTCCATTTTCCCCTCAACGACGAGAACCTCTTTTATCATTTCCATGCTCCGCCTTCCCGCGAAATCAAGGTTTTTTATAATTCTCAAAAACCATTCTCCAACAAAAATGATTTCGTAATTCCTTTATTATTTTTATCATCATCGGTTGATGGATTCATCATAAATTTTTCTACATATTTTCCAATTATATCATTTTCAATATTAACTTCATCGCCCGTCCTTTTGCAATGAAGCACGGTCTCTTCATTGGTATGCGGTATAAGCGAAACCGTAAAATTTTTATCCGAGACCGAGACAACAGTGAGGCTCACGCCATCGACAGCCACAGAGCCCTTTTCCACTATATAGCGCAATATCGCCCTAGAAGCGCCAACCGTGAGGACCCGCGCATTTTTATCCTCTTCAATCTTTTTTATTGTCCCGGTGCCGTCTATATGGCCGCTGACAATGTGACCGCCAAGCCGCGACGAGAGCGTAAGTGCGCGCTCCAAATTAACCTCATCGCCATTCCTGAGATTTTTTAGCGACGAGCGACGCAACGTCTCGGGCATCACGTCAGCCCTTATTTCTTTTTTGTCAAAGGAAGTGACGGTAAGGCACACTCCGTTCACCGCCACACTGTCACCGATTTTTATATCGCTCGTTACCCTCTCACATGACACGGTGATTTCTCCGCCGCCGATTTTTTTAATTTTTCCTATCTCTTCAACTATCCCGGTAAAAATTTCATGTCACTTCCTCATTTATCGACATATCCCGTCAGCAGGGCATCCCCGTCAATCATCTTCATATCGATGTCATGGAGTCTCACGGCCTCAGACAGACGAGAAATGCCTTCGCCCTCCACCGCCGTGAGCGCATCATGCCCGCCAACGATAATCGGCGCAAAAAAGGCATAGACCTTATCCGCCAGCCTCTCCCGCAAAAATGAAAAATTCACTCTGCCGCCGCCCTCAACGAAAAGCGATGTGATTTCCCTTTCTCCCAGCGCATGAAGCAAAGCCTTTATATCAACTTCCTCGTCGCCGACGACCAGTATTTCCGCTCCGGCTCTTTCCAGCGCTTTCTTCCGCTCCTCATCCGCTGCCTTTGATACGGCAATGATCGTGCGCGACTCACCGTCGCATATTACTTTTGCGTTAAGCGGCGTCCTCGCCCCGCTGTCGAGCACTACCCTGATCGGATTTTTTGTGAACGTGTTCCTCAGGCGCGCAGTGAGACTGGGATTATCCTTCAGGACTGTGCCAATCCCGACAAGGATAGCGTCGCTCTCATCGCGCAGACGATGCCCCTCCTCCCTTGACGATTCATTTGTAATCCATTGCGATTCGCCCGAGCATGTCGCTATTTTCCCGTCAAGAGTCATCGCCATTTTCAATCTGACGAAAGGGGTCCCCGTCGTAATCCATTTTATAAAGGCTTCATTTTGGCGCACCGCTTCATCCCGCAGCACGCCACAAGTTATATCAATCCCTGCCTTGCGAAGTTCACTTATGCCGCCGCCGCTCACCTTTGGATTTGGATCTTCAGCCGCGATTACCACGCGTGATATGCCTGACTCTATGATGGCCTTGGAGCACGGTCCGGTCCTTCCGAAGTGATTACAAGGTTCAAGAGTCACATAAAGTGTTGCCCCTTTGGCAAGCTCCCCCGCCATGTTCAGAGCATGTATCTCCGCATGAGGCGTGCCCGCTTTTCTGTGCCATCCGGCCGCTATTACCCTGTCATCCCGCACGATTACCGCTCCCACCATTGGGTTTGGGGATGTGCGTCCGCGAGCATTTTCCGCTAATTTCAGCGCCATTTGCATGTATTCTTCATCAGTCAAGGCTCTCATCACCATTCTTCAATGCAAACCAACTTACGATGTTGATAATATCAAAATAAGCACCAAAACGCAAGCCTGCGTTCTAGTCGCTTGACATAGCCAAACTATGACACACTCTTGCCTTGCCATCACGAGCATGATGCAGCGATTATTTTCGCTCAACTCCTAAGAGAGCAACATGATTATTTCTTTTTCTTGTCATTTTATATGTAAACGATATATAATATTATGGAAAATAAACTTGGGGGTGACTCCCATGACAACGATAATAAAATTTTTCAAAGCAGCTTTTGATATGACAATCGGAAATATTTTTCGATTAATCTTTAGTATCATAAAAGGAATCTTTAACTGCATAGGCCGCACTTTGCGACGTGTTTATCGTTTTTTTGCCCGCATTTTCAGTGCTATATTCGGTCAGATTCTGGGCTTCATTCGATGGTCAATGTCGATATTGACTGCCGTATTTTTA
>JAFTAB010000202.1 GCA_017458745.1 Schwartzia sp. (in: firmicutes)
GTCGGCGTCAAGCCCGACCACCCAGTCAACGTCCCTCGGGATTTTTGACAGCGCGAAATTTCTCGCCGCCGCGAAATCATTCTGCCATTCATAGTCAATCACTTTCGCGCCGAACTTTTGAGCCATCTCCCTCGTGCCGTCGGTTGACGCGCTGTCCGCCAATATGATCACATCCGTGATTTTAGACACGGTGTCGAGCCACATGGGAAGATTTTTCGACTCATTCCTGGTTATTGCGTATGCCGCTATTTTAATTTTATTATTTTTCATTTTGCGACCTCATGAAATGCCTGTACGAGCGTATCTCCGCTGTCTCGCCGCCGAGCCTTTCGGCCGAGTCAAAGCACTCCTCCGCCGAGTCAAACTCCCGAAGATGATAGAGGCAAATCCCCATGCCCGTCCAATACCCGGCATCAGCCTCCTTTGCACCCTGCGGCAGCCTCATGTATATCGCGAAGGCCGGTGCCCACCTCTCATCGTCCTGCGCCATTCGGGCGGCATCGAGCAAAGCCCTCGGCGAGAAACCAACAGACAATGACGCAAAGCGCGCAAGCTGCTCGTCATCGCCGTAACGCACGAAATAAGGGAGCATAAGCGAAAAAGCGTCATCTGTCTTTATATCGCCCCGCCCCATGTATGCGTCCCATGCGTCAGCCGCCGCGTCCGGCAGCAAAAGGCGAAGCCTGTCCGACATGGCACGCGCCTCGCGCGTCTGCTCCTTTTCAAGCGAAATCAGGGAAATCACGAGACGCGGGAATGTCTCGGATATTTCTCGCGTCAGCTCCTCACGGAGCAACGACCTGTCCCCCTCATTCGCCGCGCGATACAGCGCGACCCTCGGCAAATCCCGATTATATTTTTCCTTTATGATGGCGGCCAGCGTCATATAAAAATTTATCCTGCCGCTGCCCTCAGCCCATCTTGATAGAAATACAAGGTCGCTCTCCGTCTCGTCGAAAAAGCTACGAATTTTTTCAAGCAGCTCGGCAAGCCCTGTTTCCCCGGCGGCCGCCAGCGCATCGGCGTAGGCATCGAGCGCGTCCTCATTGTAGCGATTTTCCTTCAGGGACTCCGTTGCCGTTTTCAATCCGTCCTGTATATCCCCCAGCTTGACATTAGCCATTGACAGCATCGCCAGCGCCCTCGCCCTCACGTCGCCGTAATGCGAAGCCTCGTGCTTGTCATTCAAATCGCCATTCGCCGCGACCGTCTCCGCGCGCTCAATATTCTCACGCGCCCGCTCATGCTCCCCCATCAGCTCATAAATCATGCCAGCCTCCGCATGATAATCCGGCAGCCCGCCATACTCGCGCCGCGCCTCCTCGGCTAGCGAGAGCCTTTCGACGAGGGGCGCGTCAAGCGCCTCCATGCAGATGAGAGCATCGTAATACATATCGCTCGATGAGCCGATCGCCTGCACGGGCGACTTTATCGCCTTCACCGCAAAATCAAGAGCATTTTCATACTCCCCCATGCCGATATATGAGTCCGCCAGATAGCGATAATGATGAGGCTGCGGCACTCCGCCGTTTGCCTCAATTTCTCTTTTCAGCATTGCAAAGTTTCGCTTTGTTTTTGCCGCCATTCTCCCGCTCGAATAGCCCGTGTGCGTCACAAGCAGTCTATGCGGCTCATCGACAGCCCGCACATTTTTTGCGTCGCCCGCGTCGTCATCCACGACCATGACATTCTCATGCACGGCCCCGACATACCTTATATTTCTCCTGTTTCGGAAAACACGGACATTCATGAATCGCTGCATCTCGCGCATATTGTCGTCCTCGTCGACGTTCACAATGGTCACGCGCACGGCCTCGGCCTCACTGTCGTCATCAATCGCCGCCATCACCCCTCGCACATATGACGGGCGCGAAAACGTCTCGTCGGCATCGAGAAACGCAATCCACTCTATATCATGCGACACTTTCTCAACAGCAAAATTTTTCGCGAGTGAAAAATCGTCTGCCCACTCAAAATCAAAAAGTTTTATCTTATCATTTTTTTTCGCGGCTTCGGCGACGATGTCCCTTGTCGCGTCCACGGAGCCGGTGTCGCAGACGATAATCTCATCGGCATAGACAGCGGCATTGTCGAGCCATCTCACCATATCGCGTTCCTCATTCTTGACTATGACGCACGCGGCTATCTTTATGGCCCTCGCCTTGCGCGACAGACTTAGCCACATCTCCTCCCGCGATGTCAAAACCTTCATCATCGCGTCGTCAAACTGCACCGGCTCTATCGAATCGGGAAACTCCTTTTTCCCGCTCTCGAATACCTCTTTCGCCCTCCCCGCCTCGGCTATCGCCCTGTCATATTCGCCTATATAGGCAAAACATTCCGCCAGCTCCGCGTGAAACTCCGGAAGCTCCGGGAAATCGCGGACAGCCCGGCAGACAATCTCCCTTCGTTCCTCAAATTTTGACGGCATTGCCGCGAGACGCTTCATCAAAATGCGATAAGACCTGCTCGCATAATTTATAGCCTGTCTCCCGCGCTTTATATCAAGCATAGCGTATTTTATCGCGTTTTCGGCATCATCAAGCCCGTCATAGCACTCGGCAATCGCCATGCAGCAGTCCTCTTTGTGCTCGCTCACGCTCATCTCCTCGCTCAATATGCGAAGATTTCGCTCTGCTTTTTCCTTTGAGAGCGAGGACGAATATCCGGTGTGTATGAGTCTCAGCTCTTTATCGTCCGCAATCGCAACATTTGACACCGCGCCGCCGTTCTCCCGCAGTTGCTCATGGATGCGCCCATGATAGCGTAAATGCGGGGAATACCTGAATATCCTCGGAGTCATGACATCCACTAGATGCTCCCCGGTGTCGCTGTCATAATTGCACCATTTTATGAGCAGCACATTTTTCTTGTCTCTTTCCGCCCTCTCGACAGCATTTCTTATATTACGCCTCGTCTCCTCCGTGAAATATTCGTCCCCGTCGAGAAAAATAACCCACCGCGTATCGGGCGACAAATTATCAAGCGCAAAATTTCGCGCGGCAGCAAAATCGTCGTTCCACTCATAATGAAGCACCCTCGCCCCATGCCTCTCCGCTATTTTCACCGTGTCGTCGGTTGACCCGGTATCCACCACCGTCAGCTCATCATACGCGCCATCAAGGCTCGCGATTGACCTCTCAAAGGTTCCGGCCTCATTTTTCACGATATATGCGGCAGATATTTTTGTCTTGTTATTTTTTTTTGCATTCATAATTCGCTCTTTTTCAAATTTATCACGCTTCATTCTGACAGACTCATTCGATGAATCATAATCCCCAGCCATATCAAAATATTTTTCCGCCATCTCGTCATCGCCGAATATCGCCTCAATCTCGCCAAGCCTCGCGCTCACGATTGCAGCCACGCTGTCAGTGAAATATGAGAACTCATGACACGAATAATTATTTTTCATCTTCTCGTAAAGCTCAATCGCCATGCGAAGCGACTCCCGCGCCTCGGCGAGTCTGCCCATCCCGCAAAGCATCATCCCGCTCTCGCCGTAAAACTCCGGCATATCAGGAAACTCGCTGCGAGCCTTCTCCGAAAGAGCCAGCATCTCATCAAGGGAATATTTCGGGGCAAGCTGGCGCATGGACTCAATGGCATTGTGATACAGCCCTATCTGCCCCGCAACGGTCTTGACGGGGGAGTCAAGCGAAAGTATCGCGTATTTGAGCGATTTATCATACTCCCTAGTCCCAAAGTAGCAGTCGGAGAGAAAAATATAATGCCACGGCGTCTCCCCGTTCTCCTCTATGTCCTTCAAAAGCAATCGCAAATTGCGCTCATTTTTCCCGTCTATGACGGACAGAGAATATCCGGTATGATATGCGGCAAGATCGCCGCTGTCATAATAAATCGACAGCTCCCCGGTGAGATTTACAATATTTTCATGTATTCGGTTTCTGAATCTTAAATTTTCTTTATTGCGAAACACCCTCAGCACTATATCATGCCCAAGGTCACGATCCCGATGCGCTGTATCCGTGTTGATGAGCGTTATCATAATGGCATCGACCTGCGGCATAGTGTCATTTACTTTTTCGATGGTGCCTCTCACCTTATCCGGGTGAATGAATCCCTCGTCGGCATCGAGGAATATGACCCAATCCGTGTCATTCGCGATTTGATCAAGCGCGAAATTTTTGGCGGCGGAAAAGTCGTCAATCCACTCA
>JAFTAB010000203.1 GCA_017458745.1 Schwartzia sp. (in: firmicutes)
AAATCGTCCTAAACGACAAATTTATGTCCTGAATGGCAAAAAAAATGTCGTTCAGGACGTTTTTTTGTCGTTTGGGACGATTTCGTTGACCTTCGGAAAAAATAGCGTATGATGAAAGCGTGGCGGAAACGCCACAAATATTATTATTATTAAGAAATGCCCGAAAGGGCGAAAGGAGTTATTTATCATGAACAAAAAAAGTCCTGTTCTCGGCGCTATCCTCGGTTTCTTTGTCCTCGGCTTGCCATACTCGGGCGGAATGAAAAAGGGACTGATTGGGCTGGTCGTGCTTTGCATCATCAGCTGGGCGCTGGCGAGCTTCGTCAGCCCGACGGTCAGCATCATCGCGAATTTCGCGGGCGCGTTCCTCGGCCATACTTGGACGAACGAGTACAACGCCAATATCGACGCCAAGGGAGTGGATTCCCCCGCGACGATTTAAAAAAGGGCGCGCCTTTTGGTGCGCCCTTTTTCATTCTTAAATATTAAAACTTTCCAATATAATAAGGAGGAAAAAAATGGACTATAAAATTCTTTATCCGGAAGCTTTCCCGATTGTCCAAATTGAATTGCAGAAAGGCGAATCCCTGCAGGCGGAGTCCGACGCCATGGTCGCCATGTCGCCCACCGTCGACGTGGAAGGCAAGACCAGCGGCGGCTTCATGAGCGGCCTGATGAGGAAGGTGCTGACCGGCGAAAGCTTTTTCCTGCAAACTCTGACTGCGAGCCGCGGCCCCGGCCGCGTGCTGATTGGCCACCCGCTGCCGGGAGGCATACATCCGGTAAAGCTGGACGGCTCCAACGGCCTGACCGTCCAAAAGGGCGGCTTCCTCGCCGCCACCGAGGGCATCGAGATTGACACGAAAGCCCAAAACCTGACCAAGGGTCTCTTCTCCGGCGAAGGCATCTTCGTTTTGAATATCAAAGGACGCGGCACGGTCTTCGTATCCAGCTACGGCATGATTCATCCCATCGAGGTTCCAGCCGGGCAGGAAGTCATCATCGACAACGGCCATCTGGTGGCATGGCCGGACACCATGAGCTACGAGATTGAAAAAGCCTCAAAGGGCGGAATATGGTCCAGCGTCAAATCCGGCGAAGGCCTCGTCTGCCGCTTCAAAGGCCCCGGCACCGTGCTGATTCAGACCCGCAATCCGGAAAGCTTCACCGGATGGATTCGCTCGATGATCCCGGCGGGGAGCAACTGACACCGACATATAATAATCCGAGCCAAAGTGCGGGCAACGTCTCATACATAGCCTTTAATAAACTTAAAGGCTCCGGTGTGCCGTCACGATGATTTTTGAACCAAAGCTGCCGGCATAGGCGGCATTGCTCAATCATCATTTTGCCGGTACACCGGTATGATACATCAAAAGCATGGAAAGGAGTGCACAATGAATGAAATTCCAATGACCAACCGAATCATTGCGGCGGCGGCCCATGCCGGTTTTTATCTCGGCGGCGTCGGATTCCTGCTGATTCCCTACCTTATCAAAACGGTCTGGCGACACGACGACTTCATCGCGGGACACGCGCGGCAGGCACTTTACATGCAGATCGGCGCGTTTCTCTTTTCCCTTCTCGTGATTCCACTGGCCTTCTTCCTCTCGCCGGAGACGGCTGCCTTTATCGGCATCGGCTTTTTGACCGTCGCATGGGCACTCTTTGCCCTCGTCGCCGCCTTCAAGGCCCTGATCGGCGAGGAATACGTCTACCCAATGCTGAAACTGGTAAATCTGGGGTGAAACTGAATTTCGCGTTTCCCAAAGTCAGCGTGCCATTTTCACGCTTATCCCCAATACATGAAGAGCCGAACCCAACCGCCCGCCTGCTCGAAAAAATACTGCGCGTCGTATTTCCGAGCAAAATTCTTCAGCGAGACCATGCCGATGCCGTGGCCGCTCTCGGCAGTCATGGGCAGGCCGTCCTCGCCAAGCCGAATGGACGAATCGAAACGGTTTTCCACCGCCAGCACGAAATGCCCCTCCATGGCGGAGAGGGAGACGCGTATTTCGCGGCGATTCTCCGGCTGCTTGCGACTGGCGATGATGGCGTTCTCAATAACATTTGACAAAAGAATCGCCAGATCGTTTTCCCCCCCTCCGAGGACATCTGAACTTTCAATGTCCACGCGACAGGAAATGGGAATGTCTTCGAGGCGAGCCATCTGCACATAAGCCGTCAGCGCGGCGTTCACGATGGGATTTTTGCAGTAAGCGTCCGCGGGCGGCGCCAAAAGTTCTTTGTCTTGCGCTTCGAGCAGTTTGTAGATTTCTTCCGTTTTTCCCTCGCGGAGAAGCGACACCAAAATACGATTGTGATGCCTGAGGTCGTGGCGCATCCGTCGCACGTCGTTGGCGCGGGCCTGCATCAGCACTGCCTGGGACTTCAGCGTGCGAATCTGCTGTGCAAGGAGCTCGTTCGTGTGGCGGTTGTCCCTTATCCTCGCCGCGCGTTCCCCGGCGTACAGCGCGTACTGGTAGAGCATGAACCCCCAGAACATCAAGAAGAACCGAGAGAACCTATCCGTCCAGCTATACATGAGCGGCCGCTCAATCAGCGTGATGATGGGCGAAATGCAAAGCCCAAACGGCATGAGCGCGAAGCACCAGCTCGCCATGCGGCTCCCTGTGAAGAGGGTAGGCGGCAGAAGGCTCCGAAAAAACCGCTGCTCCAGCGGCAACAGCAGAAGGAAAAAGCAGAGGTAGAACCCGGTCTGAACTGGGATACGGTTTATGCCCGTGCCGTAGTATGGCGGCAGCATCGTCAATATCAGCGTTCCGCTCATGGTTTGCAGCAGCAGGAACCAAAGTGTCTGCATTCCCCCCACGAAAATATGGCGCATCCACTCGTGCCGAATGACGTGGACAGAAATAGCGAAAAACGGAATCCAGCCAACATAATGTATGAACTTATATTTCTCCACGTCCACCCCGCCATCAGCAAAATACGCCGTGTAAAGAGCAAAGGCAGCGGGCGTCCAAAGCAGGATATATTTCCAAAGGCGTGCCCGCTCCTCACGGGTGAGCCGCGTCTCGAAAGCCAAATATCGCAGGTACGCGCCTACAATATGAATCAGCAGGAGGCCGGTGGCCATGCCTGTGGCAAATTCCATTGTGCATCCCTCGTTTCACAAGTTGCCGCCGAAAATTTTTTGTAAGAGCGTGCATACAAATTATACCTTACCACAAGGAAAAATGAAAGGACGAAATCCTGCGCGACCTGCCAAAAGAAAAGCCCCGCTAAACAATCCATCGGACTGCTTCGCGGGGCTGTCTCGTTACAATTTGCTTTCATAAAAACGCCCTGAACTGCATATTGCGACCTGAACGGCAAAAAATTGTCATTCAGTACGCTTTTTTGTCGTTTGGGACGATTTCGTTGACCTTCATAAGGGCAGGTGTATAATTGAATAGGGAAAAAAGGTCTTATCGCTATGTAATGCCCGAAAGGGCGAAAGGAGGCTCGCCATGAGGCACAAAACAATCGCCGCGCTGCTCTTCGCGTTTTCGCTCTTTTCCGCTTCAGCCGCATTCGCCGCGGCGGAAATAGAGCAGCGCACATACAACGCGGACAAATCCGTCTGCTACCCCTATGTGGTTTTGGAGGACGAGGGAGCGGCGAAACGAATCAATACCATCACCGAGGGCACGGCACATAATTTCGTGCGGCTAGTGAAAGAGACGCGGGAACATTCTCTCGGGGCGGACGTTATCGCATCACTTTCATATGAAGTGACCCATAATGACGACTCGACATTGAGCATCGTCTTTACCGAGTACCGCTATGTGGGGCGTGCCGCCCATCCGATGGTGTCCATGCGGGCAATGAATTTTCGGCTGGACAGCGGCGAACGCATTTCAGCGGCAGATCTTTCGGCGGCGCCGCTCACGTCGGGAGCGAAATCCTCGTACACGCCGGAGATTTTGAAGCAAAGGCTCCGCGAAAAAGCAGCGCGGGAACGTATCCCGCTGAACAAAAAATTCGAGGAATTGTCCGAGCTGCCCGAGAACTTCTATTTCGATAAAGATTTCCACGTCCATTTCATCTTCGGTCAAAACGAAGTGGCCCCTGCCGCCTTCGGAATCATCGACCTGGACGCGGATGAATTGCCAGCGGTCACGGAGCCATAATCATCGCCCCTTTCCTAATAAAATCAGGCTCATAACGAAAACGACGATGAAAAATATGGAAGGAAGAAAAACAAAATGGCAGCAACAGAAAAGAAAAAACGACACACTATGCGGATTGCCATTGTTGAAGACGAAGAAAAGGATATGGCGCAGCTTCGCGTGGCAATCGAGATTTACATGGCGGAACATGAATTTAACGTCGCGATTGACACTTTCTCCTCCGGCACAGATTTTTTGCGGGACTTCTCGCCGAAAAAATACGAGCTTATCTTTTTTGACAACTATATCGGCGACGCCCTCGGCATTGATTTCGCAAGGAAAGCGCGATCCCTTGACGAGGCGGTGGAGTTCGTTTTCGTCAGCATGAGCCCGGAATTTGCGATATCGAGCTATGACGTGCGCGCGCTCCATTATATACTCAAGCCCGTCACTCCCGACTCCATCGACCAAGTTTTCGATAGATTTCAAAAGCACGCGCGAAAGCCGGAGACGCCGCTAATCGAGGTGATGAAAAACTACCACCCCGTCCTGATTCCCATCCAATCAATCCGATATTTCGAGGTCACTCACAGGACGTGCCTTATCCACGCGGATGAAGACGTGTCGGTCTTCATGTCCTTGGATGATTTGATGGAGCGTCTGCCGCCGGAGGAATTCATCCGCACCCATAAAAGCTATGCGGTGCGCCTCGACGCAATCAAGGAAATGGGAAATAACGAATTTATCCTCAAATGCGGCGCCACAGTCCCCATCGGGCGGACTTACCAGAACGTCGGCAAAATCGCTTTCCTAAAATATTTGGTTGACAAGCAAGGTAAAAATGACGATTGAAAGGAGCACTTGCCATGAAACGAAAAATCGCGAAGAAACTCTCCGCCCTCGCCGCTGCAGGGATTCTGCTCGTCACGGGCTGCGGCTCGGATATGACCGCCGCCCCACATGCCAGCAACAAGGCAGACTTTTCCAATGCCTACAGCGCGTCGGACACATGGGTGGTTTATTGGTATCTTTGCGGCACCGATTTGGAGACGGAAAATGGCGCGGCCTCCCTCGACTTGGAGGAACTGCAAAAAGTCTCGCTGCCGCCGAACGTCAAAGTAGTCATCCAGACCGGCGGCGCAAATCAGTGGCATACCGACGGCATCCCGTCGCGGGGCACGGGGCGGTTCCTTTACGACTCCGACGGACTCAGGAGCCTCGGCAACGTCCCTGACATGAACATGGGCAGCGGCGAGGGCCTCGCGGATTTCCTGCGCTTCGGCAAGGAGAATTTCACCGCCGACCACAGCGTTTTCGTCTTTTGGGATCACGGCGGCGGCAGCGCAGGCGGCATCTGCCTCGACGAACGGCACCAAACCATAATGAGCCTAAACGAAGTGCGCAACGCGTTTGATTCGGTTTACGGCGCGAATCCTGACAATCCCCCGTTTGAGATTATCGGCTTCGATGCCTGCCTGATGGCATCGGTGGACACGCTCGCCTCTATTCACGGCTTTTCCCGCTACATGGTGGCATCGCAGGAAAGCGAGCCGGGCTGCGGATGGAACTATACGGGCTGGGTTGGGGCACTGGCGGACAATCCCGCCATAGGCGGCGCGGCTCTCGGCAAGGTAATTTGCGACACCTACCTCGCGGGCTGCAAGGAGTACGATGTGGACGAAATAGCCACTCTTTCCGTCTCGGACGTGTCGAAAGCACCGGCGCTGCTCTCCGCCTATGGCGCATATGGCGTCGAGGCACTCCAAGCGGCGGCGGATAATCCCCGTCAGCTTTTCTCGAACCTTTCCCGCGCTGCCGATGCCTCGGAAAATTACGGCGGCAACACTCGAGAGCAGGGCTACTACGACATGGTTGACATAGGCGAATTGGCGAAGAACACGGAAACCACGTTGCCTGCCACCGCCGGGCCGCTGATCTCCGCACTGGAGGACTGCGTGCTTTATCGGGTCAACGGCGCGTACCGTCCGGGCGGGCAAGGCCTTTCCTGCTATCATCCCTACGACGGCGATGCCAATGTTTGGCGAGAATACGCGAAGCTGGACGTATCACCTGCGCCCATCAAATACCTTTACTACTATCTGATTTTCGGGCAAATGCCTGACGCGGCGCGGGAATATTTGACAGGCGCCCCGACCTATACGCCGGAGGCAGCCCCCTCGGGCACGGGCGCGGCCATTTCCGCGTCGGCGCCAACCGCCGCTCCCGTTACAGGCAGCCACCCGATTTACAATGTGCGGCAACTCGAAGACACTCCCGTTGACATCGACAATGATGGCGCGGCCTTCGTCCTGCTCCCCTCCTCGGCGACGGAGATGCTTTCCTCTGTCCATTGCCAGCTCATGTACATGGACGAGAGGCAGGACATCATGCTATTCCTCGGCTCTGACTCAAACATCATCGCCGACTGGAACACGGGCCGCTTCACAGATAATTTTTTCGGCACTTGGCCAATGCTGGAGGGTCATCCCGTCTATGTGGAAATCACTTACGAGGGCGACGGCTTCAACCTCTACTCGATTCCAATCAAGCTGAACGGCGTGCCCTGCAACCTGCAAGTTGTCTATGACTTCAAGACGGAAAAATACCGAATACTCGGCGCGAGAAAAGACGACGCGGAGGGCATCGCCAGCCTCGTGGCCAGCCGCGAGTTGATACGGCTGAAGCCCGGCGACACCATCACGACACTCCACTACGGCATGACCATGACCGGGCCGGACACTGAGCCCACCGAGGTGGAGGTGGACACCTTCACCATAGGCGCAAGCCCGGAGGTCAGAGACGAAAAAGTCGGCGACGGCACTTACGGCTATTTCTTCGAGTTTATCGACCCGCTGAACAACTCCGCGCTGTCGAACATGGTGACATACACCATACAAAACGGGCAAATCACCACCTCCGTGGACAACTCGGGGACAGGCGCAACAGGCGCACTGGGCGGATTCGCCGAGACGGGCTACGGAGCCGACCCCGGACTCTTGCAGACGAACGCGGGCAGCGACATCGCAAGCCAGCTGACCGGAGACAACAGCGGAAACAACGGCGGCAATTCGGGCGGCGGCATCGCTGACCAGCTGACGGACGGCGGCGGTTATTCCGACAGTTATTCCGGCGGCACGGACGGCGGCATTGCCGGATCACTTGGACGGTAACATTTCATAAAAAAATCCCCCGACTCACCTTCATCATGAGTCGGGGGAAAATATTTTGGCGCAGAATATATTTTTTCTTACGCCGATTATAACTTCATGTTCCACATTATTATGGCGTCCTCGCCATTATCGCAGTAATAATGCGGTCGGCGGCCGCAATCCTTGAACCCGAACGACGTGTATAATGAAATCGCCGCCTTGTTAGACGGGCGCACTTCAAGCGTCATTTTTTCCGCGCCCCTTTTTTTCACATCATCAATCAGCCGCGCCATCATCATGCGGCCTATTTTTTTGCCCCGATAAGATGGCAGTATTGCAAAATTCATTATCTGCGCTTCGTCTGATAGTATCCATGTCCCCGCATAGCCAACGACATTTTCATCGTCAAGCGCCAAAAGGTAATACGTCAGCTCATTTTGAACCTCGCGCCAGAACATCTCGCGGGTCCACGGCACGTCAAAGGAAGCCTTCTCGACTGCCGCCACGTCGTCGGCATCAGCGGGCGTCATCTCACGAAAATGTATCATTTGCTTTTTTCCTCTTTGTGCCGCTCGTCCCAAAGCTCCTCCGCCTCGGAGCGACGTATATAGAGAGGCTCCAAATTCATCACATTGTCGGATTCGCCTCTTTTTAATCTTTCAATGCCAAGCCGGGCGGCAGATGCGGCGCAGGGCATCACATGCGTCACGGGGGCGACTGTCACATTCGCCGGCAAATCGTCACGCGCCATCAGCTTTTTTGACGCGATGTCGCCCACCAGCATCACCGGCATATCCGTCCTCTCCGCGAGCTCCCCGCAACGCTTTACGGCATCACTTATCGGCACTATGCGAATAGATTGCTCCTTTATCATCTCGCCATTTTCCCATCTGTAAATCGAAAAATAGGCATTTTTCTTTTGCGCGTCGATCAATGCGCCTATATGCACTCCGGGCGACGGCAGATTCGCTGCCATTGCCTCGGCGGTCGATATGCCGACTAAAGGCACATTCAGCGCATACGCCATTGCCTTTGCCGCGGCGAGCCCGATGCGCAGGCCGGTGAAGGAGCCGGGGCCAATCCCAACGGCCACGGCCTCGATATCCGAGCGCGACGCCCCCGCCATTTTCATCGCCATCTCAATGTGCGGCTGAAGCGTCTCCGAATGTGTGAGGCGCGCCCCGCTCGTCACCTCGGCCAGAAGCCTCGCCTCATCCATCACCGCAACGCTCGACACGACCGTCGATGTGTCCATAGCTAGTATAAGCAATTATCCTCTATCTCCTTAAAAAGTTTTTCCAGCTTCCCATCATTTCCGACGAGGGAGAAAATCATCCTGCGCTCGTTTTCATCATGCTCATTTGCCCGCTCTATCTCGACGCGTATAAAGTCATCGGGCAAAGCCCGGGGAAATTTATCAGCCCATTCGACTATGGCGACTCCCATCGGCTCATCGACATAAGCGTAAAAATCAATATCATCAAGCTCACGCTCGTGCTCCAGCCGATACAAATCAAAATGGAACACGTCCATCCGCCCGTGATAAATGTTCATCAGATTAAAAGTCGGGCTGGTGACATCGCGCTCGATGCCAAGCCCGCGCGCAAGCCCCTGCGTGAAGAGCGTTTTTCCCGCGCCCAGCTCACCTACAAGGCAAATGACAGCCCCGCTTGAAATATGTTCCCCCGCATATTTCGCGACATTCGCCGTCTCGTCGGGCGAATGAGTAACAATTTCAAATGATTTTCCGCTGCCGTTCTTTTCCATTTTCATCACTCGTCCTAGCTCAATGTGGGGTCGCCGACGAAATAGAGATACGCCAGCACGACAATACCGAGCGCGATGCGATACCAGCCAAACGCCCTGAAGTCATTCTTCTTTATGTATCTCAATAAAAACCTGATTGAAAGCACCGACACGATGAAGGCTGTCACCATGCCGACCAGCATTATGACGACCTCCGCGCCCGTGTAGTGGATGCCAAACTTGAAAAGCTTCAAAAAGCTTGCCCCGAGCATGACGGGAATCGCGAGGAAGAAGGTGAACTCCGCCGCGACGTACCGCGACACGCCGAACAATATCCCGCCCAATATCGTCGAGCCGGAGCGCGATGTGCCCGGCACGAGAGAAAGCACTTGGAAAAAGCCGATGATAATAGCCGTCTTGTAATCGAGATTTTCCAGCTCATTTATGCGCGGGCTCCTGTATTGGTTGTAGTTCTCCACCACGATGAACAGCACCCCGTAAATGATGAGCGTCGAGGCAACGACAATCGCCGTCATGAAATGCTGCTCCATGAATTTGTTGAACATCAGCCCGATGACTCCCGCCGGGACGCACGCCACTATCACTTTTTTCCAAAGCTCAACAGTGTTCTTTTTCTCACGCCGCGATTTCCATGACGAGAACGGATTAAGCCGCTCAAAATTCAGAACGACGACGGCGAGTATCGCCCCAAGCTGTATGACGACAAGAAACATATCCATGAACGCTTTCGAGACATCCAGCTTTATAAACTCGTCAACTAGAATCATATGCCCCGTGCTGCTGACGGGCAGCCACTCAGTCAGCCCCTCGACAATGCCAAGTATAATCGTCTTAACTATCTCCACAAAAGACAAATCCACAAAAGAACCCCCCAAAAAAATTATCAATTTATTCCGGTTCCTAACATAATAAGGCAAAAAGAAAACCGACGCAATAGCGACGGTTTGAATTTGAAAATTTTATTCAAAAATTTTTATGTCATACTTCCATGATAATCGGCAAAATCATCGGGCGGCGGCGAGTCTTGTCAAACAGATAGCGCCCAAGCGCATCACGCACGCTCATCTTTATCGTGGTCCAATCGACGTTGCGACCTTCGAGCGCGCGATCGAGCGCATCAGCCACCCTCGCCCTCGCCTCGTCCATCAGGGCCTCGGACTCCCTCACATAGACGAACCCGCGCGAGACAATATCCGGGCCCGCGACCACCTCGCCGGACTCCTTGTCCATCGTCATGACGATGATAATTATGCCGTCCTGAGAAAGCTGACGGCGGTCGCGCAGGACGATGTTTCCGACGTCGCCGACGCCGAGGCCGTCAACGAGCACGCGCCCGGCAGTCACCTTGCCCGCCACCGCGCCTTTCTCGCGCGTGAACTCAAGCACCTGCCCGTTCTCGCTGATGAAGACATTCTCCTTCGGCATCCCAAGCTCCTGCGCTATTTTTGAGTGGCACACCAAGTGGCGATACTCGCCATGCACGGGAATAAAAAATTTGGGGCGCACAAGATTGTGCATGAGCTTTAGCTCCTCCTGGCTCGCGTGGCCGGAGACATGGATGCCCTCGGAGCGCCCATATATGACATTCGCGCCAAGCTTCATCAGATTGTCAATAGTCCGCGAGACGAGCTTCTCATTTCCGGGAATCGGCGTCGCCGAGATTATTATGGTGTCGCCCGGCACGATGGTGACCTTTCGATTGTCAGATACCGACATGCGCGTGAGAGCCGACATTGGCTCGCCCTGGCTCCCGGTCGTGCACACTACAATCTTGGAGCTCTCATAATTATTTATCTCATCAATGTCGATAATCGTGCCCTCGGGGGCATTGAGATACCCCATCTCAAGCGATATATTAACCACATTGACCATGCTGCGGCCAAGGACGGCGACTTTTCTCTTGTACTTTACAGCAGTATCTATTACCTGCTGAATGCGATGGACATTCGACGAGAAAGTGGCGACTATGATTCTGCCCCTTGCATTGTGAAACGCCTTTTCAAATGCCGCGCCAACCGTGCGCTCACTGGGCGTGTGACCCTCCCGCTCCGCGTTCGTGCTGTCAGCCATCATCAAAAGCACGCCCCGATTTCCGAGGTCAGAGAAACGCTTGAAGTCAGTCATTTTCCCATCTATGGGCGTATAGTCCAGTTTGAAATCGCCCGTATGGATAATCATTCCGAGCGGGGTCTTGATGGAAAGCCCGACCGCATCAGGGATACTGTGATTAACACGAATGAAGCCCACGGAAAAGCAGCCGATATTAACAATGTCGCCCTGCACAACGGGATGAAGATTGCCGGTTGACACATTGTTTTCCTTCAGTCGACCCTCCAAAATGCCGAGAGTGAGCCTCGTGCCATAAACGGGCACATTAAGCTCACGCATCACATAGGGAAGCGCCCCGATGTGATCCTCGTGGCCATGCGTGAGGACAATGCCCTTTATTTTCTCGCGGTTCTCACGCAGATACGTGATGTCGGGAATCACCAGATCAATTCCCAGCATATCCTCGTCAGGGAACATGAGTCCCGCATCAATAAGCAGTATCTCATCCTCGTAACGAATGACCGTCATATTTTTGCCGATTTCCCCCAATCCGCCCAAGGGAATAATCTGCACTTTTTGTTGTTTCGACAAAAAAACACCTCCGTAAAATTTTATTATTCTTTCTGATACATGATGATTTTCTAGCCTATGTACTGTTCCGATTCAAAAACTTATTGAAAAATGAAACTGCTCCGTACACATCCCATTGCTTTTTATTATAACGCACTTAAGACCTTTTTGTAAAGATATGGCTTGTCATGCACTATATACGAATAAAAAAAATCCCGTTCCCGGAAAACGAGAACGGAATTTTTTATTTTTTATTTTTCTATGCCGACGACCGCGTACGACGACATGCCTTCGCCCGACCCGGTAAAGCCGAGATGCTCCTCGGTGGTCGCCTTGACGTTTACCTGTTCGCGGCCGATATTAAGCGTCCCGGCAATGTTGATATTCATTGTCTCAATGTATGGCGCCAGCTTGGGCGACTGAGCTACTATCGTGGCATCCACATTGCCAATCTCATAGCCCTTCTCACGCACAATCCTCGCGACCTCCCCGAGCAGCATCCGACTGTCCGCGCCCTTCCATTTTTCCTCCGTGTCGGGAAAATGCTTTCCTATGTCGCCAAGCGCTGCCGCCCCCAGCAAAGCATCGGCAATCGCGTGCAGCAGCACGTCAGCATCAGAGTGGCCCAGAAGGCCTTTCTCATAGGGAATATCGACGCCACCCAAAATGAGCTTTCTCCCCGCGGCAAGACGATGAACAT
Organism: Schwartzia sp. (in: firmicutes); assembly: GCA_017458745.1. Classification (GTDB taxonomy): domain Bacteria; phylum Bacillota; class Negativicutes; order Selenomonadales; family Selenomonadaceae; genus RUG024. The sequence continues at coordinate 12,351 of JAFTAB010000203.1, forward strand.
CGTAGCCCATGCCAAATCTCGTCATATTGTTTTCATGTCCTCCTCTATTTTTTGTCTGAGCTCCTGCGCCTTGGAGGCAAGCGTCTCCATTATATTCGTCAAGCCTTCCTTTGCCTTGCCTATTGCCTCGTTCCTTATCAACGCCTCCGCGATGATGATGTCCTCCGGGCTCGTAACTTTTATATTGCTGTAGCTGCCCTCCACGACCTTCACGGGGCGTCCGATTCTCTCAACCAAGGCCGCATCGTCAGTGCCGATAAACCCATCCTGCATGGCGTGCAGATACGCCTCCATGATTAGCCCGCGCGTGAACCCCTGCGGTGTCTGCACTTCCCACAGCTCGGAGCGGTCGGGCGTCTCCCTCACCGTGCCGTCGTCGTCCACCTTCTTCACTGTATTCTTGGCCCTCACAGCCGCTATGGCGGCGCCATTCGCCCTTGCAGCCTCAATGACATCCTCGATTATCTTCTTTGTCACAAGCGGACGAGCCGCGTCATGCACGAGCACGACATCGGCGTCACTTGACACGACCTTCAGCGCGTTTGCCACCGACATCTGACGCTCATCGCCGCCCTCCACCACTTTCGTAGGCTTTATCCCCGGTATTTTCTCGAGCGACCAGCGAATGAAAGCCACCTCATCGGGCGCAACGGCGACTATGACCTCCCCGACCTCATCTATGTCCGAGAACTTCATTATAGAGCGTATCAGCATCGGTTTCCCCGAAAGCTCCAAGAACGATTTATTTATGCCCGCTTTCATGCGGGTCCCTCGCCCCGCGGCGGGGATTATCACGGATACCATAAGGCTCACCTCTATAATTTATTATAATGACTGCCCAAAACCAAAACTTTGAACCTGCTCACGCAAGAACCGAGCGGCTTCCAACGCGTCATTACTTGCAGGGCTTTGCGAAAATCATTCTTCCTGCGGAGGTCTGAAGCGCGCGTGTCACCTCGACCTTTATAGTGTCATTGAGATAACGATGGCCATTCTCTATGACAATCATCGTGCCGTCATCGAGGTACGCCAGCCCCTGCCCCTGCTCCTTGCCATCCCTGACAACCGTGACACGCATTTCCTCGCCGGGAATGACGACCGGCTTCACGGCGTTGGACAGCTCATTGACATTGAGCACTGGCACTCCCCTCAGCTCCGATACCTTATTCAGATTGTAATCATTCGTTATGATTTTGCCGTTTACAATCTGCCCCAATGCGACGAGCTTTGAATCAACCTCCGTCATATCCTCAAAATCACGATCAATGATCTCAATGGGCATTTTTTTGTCAGAGCGAATCTTTTGAAGAATGTCAAGGCCTCGACGCCCGCGCGTTCTCTTTATGAGATCCGGTGAATCGGCAATACGCTGAAGCTCCTCCAGCACGAACACGGGCACGAGGATAGTCCCCTCGATAAATCCGGTATCAATGATGTCAGCGATTCGGCCATCTATGATGACGCTCGTGTCAAGCAGCTTATATTGTCCTGCCACGGGTGTCCCGCTCGCCCCATCGGTTCCGTTCTCCGCCTCCTCCGCCTGCTTTGCCGCCTTCGCCTCGCGAGCCTCCTCGCGGGCGCGCAGCGCCTCACGCAGGAGCACGGGAATGAAGCCGAACATCCCGACAATATCCTCGCGCTTCTTTATCGTTATGCGTGTGCCGATATAGCCAAACACGATACTGAATATGACAGGTATATAGTCGCCCACCACAGGCAAACGTGAAAACGCCGGCCCAAGCAAAGCGGCAATTATAAGTCCGATTGAGAGCCCGATTACCCCCGCAATGATGTCGTGTATCGGCATTTCATTCAGCTGCGTCTCTACCCATCCGGCAAACCTTTTCAATTCGGAAATGAAAAAATTCGACGTGAAAAATCCTATTATGATTCCTATAATGGCGCCGACTATTATGCAAACGGCATTGAGCACCGTCATCCTCAGATTCCCCATGCTCATCTTGAGAATCTCCGAGCCTATATAAACGGAAATGAAAGGCGTCATGAGGTGCATCAGCGCGGCCCCCGTTATGGCCATGAGGGCAGTTATAAAAAAACGCAATACTTTATCAAGCACATTTTCACCTCCTCTGATACTTATTCAGGCAAAATTTTAAGGAAACACCGATTGAGTCCCTTTAGCCCTTGTCGGTTCTTCTGCCGCCATTAGCCAAAGGGACTTGTTCGGCGTTTCCTTAATTTTTGAAACCATTCTGATCGAGTATGGCGTTCATCCATTCCTCCACCTCGGTGGGAGTCTTGTCGCAAGCGTACACCAGCTCGGACACGAGAATCTGCTTCGCCAGCTCAAGCAGGCGCCTCTCCCCGCTCGATATTTTTCTCAGGCGATCCTGCAATATAAGATTGCGGGCGACCGCCGCAACATCACAGATATCCCCCGACTTCATCCGAGCAAGATTCGCATGAAATCTTTTGTTCCAGCTCCCCGTCACATGCTCCGGCTTCTCCTCAAGCACGTCCTTTACCTGCTCGACGCCTTCCTCGTCAATCACATCCCGCAAGCCAATATTATCAACATTGTCCGTTGGGATCATTACCTTCATGTTGCCAAGCGGTAATTTAAGCACATAGTAAGAGCGATCTTCTCCCAGAACCTTACATTCCTCGATAGCCGATATTGTTCCTGCTCCATGCATCGGATATACGACTGTGTCACCAATCTGCAGCAATCCCGCACCTCCTTCTCGACAATTTTTCTTGGTGCCTCTCATCAAGCCAAGCGGCTCAAGAGCCGTCACGAAACAAGTCATAAATTTTGCTTGCCCAATCCCCATAGGCTGCATTGTCGTCAGTCGACGTGGCACCGCCACGCCTCTTTTCTCCGCACTTCCCATGAAATTTTTTCTGCGCCATTTGCACAACTTATTTCATTCCGGCTTCTTACCCAATTACCAATCGCCAATAACACAAAACCTGTTAAACACTCATGCACACCGTATTATAACACAGAACATTTTGAAATGCAAAATTTTATATATTAGCATTATGAAACATGATTGTCAACGCAATTATAAATTTTTCCACGCATTTATGGAACTTTTAGGATAAAAGGCGTATGTTTTAAAATCCATGTCACTTATTCATCGAAATTTGCTGTGCGCGTGTCCTTGATTATTTGAGCAGTTCATTATAATATGTATAAAAACAGGAATATGCTTTTCGTGAAACCTCTCTGGCACTCCGCGAGAAACGCTCCACTGGACTTTTTCTCCCCTTTCAGGAGAGGCCTGTATTACTGCCTCCCCTGAAAGGGGGCGCTTTGCGCGGGAGTCCAGTGGACTCCCCGGACGTTGCCCGAAGGGCGGAGGGGTTCAAATGCAAATTGAAGTTTTTACCGACAGCAATACTTTTTCAAAAATACAGAAGCAGAAACAGGATGTCGATTAAACGTGCCAAACACAACAGATTATTTAACAGAAAACGAAATAATAAATGAGAATGAGGGGCTATCGGAAAAGAGCAAGCGCCGCCTTTCCCAGTCAAAATCGGAGAACACGATAAAAGCATACGATGCCGACTGGAGAGACTTCGTCGATTGGTGCACTTATCATCACATGGAGTCAATGCCTGCCTCCCCGGAGACAATCGTGAACTACGTCAGCGACCTTGCCGACAACGCAAAAGCGAATACCGTGGCGAGACGAGTGACCGCCATATCAGAGAACCACATCGCCGCGGGATACGACAGGGAAAGCAACCCCGCGAAGAGCGGGATAGTCCGCGCCGCCATCGCCTCCATTCGTCGTGAGAAGGGCACATTCCAGCACGGCAAAGCGCCCATACTCATGGAAACTCTCTCGCTGCTGGCCGACTCTCTTGAAGGCGACGACATAGTGACTCTCCGTGACAAGGCTCTCTTGTATCTCGGATTCGCCGGCGCATTTCGTCGCTCCGAGCTGGTAAGCGTCACAGTGGAAAATCTCACATTCACCCCGCAGGGGCTCATCGTTTTCATACCGCGAGCAAAAGGCGACCAGCTCGGGAAGGGGAGCACCATAGCCATTCCCTACTCGCCCTCCCCGCGCACCTGCGCCGTCAGGGCCGTGCATGATTGGATTGAGGCGAGCGGCATAAAAGAGGGGCCGCTTTTCCGGCCATTCAATAAATCATGCGGCATAAGAGACAGGGGGCTCTCCGACAAATCAGTCGCCCTCATAGTGAAAAAATATATTGCAAGGGCCGGGCTTGATCCCGACGATTTCGCAGGCCACAGCCTGAGACGCGGGTTCGCCACCAGCGCGGCGCAGCACGATGTCGACACGCTCTCAATCATGCGCCAGACGCGCCACAAATCAGAGAAAATGGTACACCGATATATAGAGCAGGGAAATCTTTTCAAAGATAACCCGCTAAATAAAATGTTCAAGTAAAACGTTTCCGTTTCCCTATCTAATCACTCTATTTTCTGCTATAATATGAGTGATTTCAGTATGAATGATTTTGGGAGGTGTAAATATTGAACACGAAGATATCCAAGCAGGGAATATTGTCCTCGCTTGAGGATGCCCTTAACTCCGGGCAGATATATCCTGTCTTTCAGCCAAAGGTCAACCACCTGACAGGAAGGATGATAGGCGCTGAGGCTCTTATGCGCTGGAATCATCCCGTTCACGGCTCGCAGGTGCCGGATGACTTTGTGCCGATGCTGGAGAAGATGGATATGCTGAACAAGGCTGACATCACTATGTTCGACCATGTGTGCAAATTCCAAAGGAAGTGCATTGACAACAACGTGCCTTCTGTCCCCATCTCCTGCAATATGTCACGTTTTGATTTCATGCATGACGACTTCATTGACAATATGGAGGAAATCAGGAAGAAAAACGATATTCCATCAAAAATGCTTCCCATTGAGATAACCGAGTCCTCCGCTATCGGCGGAATAGATCTCATGTCAAAGACAATAGAGAAGCTTCATCACCTCGGATACAAAGTGGAGATTGACGATTTCGGCAGCGGTTATTCTTCCCTTTATATACTAAACGATCTGATGGTGGACGTCATAAAGCTCGACATCAGATTGCTGAAGGGCAGGATGCGCGGCAGGGGCGGCGCCATAATCAATGCCATCGTTCAGATGGCGAAATGGCTCGACACTCCCGTGATCGCTCTCGGAGTGGAGACAATGGAGCAGGCCGATTTCATGAGGAGCATCGGATGCTCATACGTCCAAGGCTATCTCTATTCAAAGCCGCTCGCGGACAACGAATTTATTCATATGCTTTTGGATTCCGACCATGAGGCGATGTCCCCGATTATAACAGCCCCAGAAATGGAAATTGACAATTTCTGGGATCCTGACTCACTCGAAACGCTTATTTTCAACAACTACGTCGGCGGCGCCGCCATCCTGTCATATATGAACGGCAAGCCGGAGATTATTCGCGTGAACAAGAAATACATGCAGGAAATCGGCATGAACATGACCGAGGCCGAGACACTGAAATCCAACCTATTTGACTCATTCGACATCGACAACCGAAAGATATATGAAAAAGCCCTGCGTGATGCCACCGAGTCGGGCAACGAGGAAATCTGCGAGACTTGGAGAAATATCTGCTCAAAGACATGCGGGAATGACAAGATATGCGTCAGAAGCCACATAAGGCTATTGGGCAAGGCTGACGAGCATCAGCTTTTCTATGTGATGGTGCAAAACATCACGCTGGAGAAAAATCAGCAGGAGGCCCTCGCCCGAAGCGAGAAAACATTCCGCTACGCGGCCGAGCATGACAAGTCATTCGCATGGGAATACGAAATAGCGACGAAAAAGATGCGCCCATGCTCCAGGTGCATACGGGAGCTGGGGCTCCCGCCGCTCCTGGAGAACTACCCCGAGCCCGTCATAGCGAGCAGGCTTTTCCAGCCGGACTACGCTGACGCGTTCCGTGAAATGCACGATAAAATCGCCGCTGGCGAGCCATATCTCGAAAAGGTATTCCTCCTGACTGACGACCGTCTGCCATTCATCGTCCGCTACACGACCGAATTTGATGAGAACGGCAAGCCTCTGAAGGCATACGGCTCCGCGACGCCGCTGGAGCATGACAAAAAAGAATAAGAGCCTGTTTCTTTGCGCCGGGACTTTTCGCCAATCAGGGCGACGCGCGGCGCTCTTAAAAACAGGTTCCAAGAAACGGAGTATTTCATTTGAAACAAGTCAATGCTGCATGGCTGGCTCTTTTTGCTTTGGCGCTCTTCATGGCCGGCAACGCTCAAATGCCCGTCACCGACCCCGTCGAGTCCAACTACGCGCTGACGGCGAAAGAGATGCTGCTCTCGCAGGACTTCATTTCCCCTCGCATATACGGCAATTACTGGTATGACAAGCCTGTGTTCTTTTACTGGGAGCTTATCGCGGCTTTCAAGGCCTTCGGCATCACCGAATTTGCGGCGCGATTTTTTCCCGCCGTCTTTGGCTTGGTCGGCGTGATCATGACATACATTTTCGCGAAGAAGATTTATGACACCAGGACAGCCCTGATCTCAGGCCTCATTCTCACGACGTCGCTGGGCTACTTCATCGTGTCGAAGCTCATAATAACCGACATGACTTTCTTCGTGTTCTTCAACGCGGTGCTGGTGTTCTTTTATATCGCGTACACCGGCAAGAGAAAAAGCTGGTACTATATGTGCTACATATCCGCCGGTCTCGCCGTGCTCACGAAAGGGCCCATAGGCATCCTGCTGCCCGGGCTCATCGTGACGCTTTTCATTGCCATTCGCCGCGACTGGCGGGAGATACCACGCATGAAGCCGCTCGGCTTTGTTCTGTTCCTGCTGATCGTCTCCGCGTGGTACTTCCCCATGTACCTGCTGCACGGCCAAGATTTCCTCGAAACCTTCCTCGGCGTTCACAATGTTCTCCGCGCGACGCAGTCCGAGCATCCGCGATGGGACGTGTGGTATTATTATGGCGCATTGTTCTTCTTGCTGTTCTTCCCTTGGTCATTCGTCACGGCGCCACAGGCGGCTTTGAAATATATCCGGGAATACAGGGCGAATAATTCCCTGCCCCATTTCGGCAAAACGAAAACATTTCTTTTGACATGGGCACTGACAATAACCATTTTCTATCAGCTAATGGCGACAAAGTACCCCACATACTCGCTGCCGTCATTGCTGCCCGTGGCCATACTCGCGGCACGCTTCCTCATCGGCGAGGGCAGGGACATGATGATAAAGCGCATTGGAATTATTTGGACTTTGACGCTTGCGATATTCATAGGCTTCGCTGCCTCCCCGCTGACGGAGACAAACTACTCAAACAGAGACACCGCCATGTTCCTCAGGGAAAACGTGAAGGACGGCGACCTCCTTGTGAGTTTTGGCGAATACAAGGCCTCCATCGTGTACTACAGCGAGCTTAATATGCTGCGGCTTGAGAGCGCCGCCGAAATCGAAGCTCTAAGGCCCGTGCCCGGAAGCTGGACGGCAAAGAACGTGATGCCTTTCATCGCGATAGAAGATCTTCCTTTTGACAGGACAATATATTTGGTGCTAAACTCTCACCGATACGAGGACATTGACGGGACCCACTACCTCGATGACTGGAAACTCCTGAGAACATTCCCAAAGAACCGTGTCTATGTCAAGGAACCAATAACCAAGTAACCGGCAAGAAATAAAATGGGACTCATGCATTGGGAGTTTTAGCACCCGTTAGCATCGGATAAAAAGAGGCGAGTGACAATTAACGGCAAAAATATTACCGCCGACGACGTGCTTGACAGCGCGACAATCGGTCAAGTCATCGATCACATAAACGCGGGCATTACCGTCTATCACTACGACGAGAAGCACATGCACATAATCGGCATAAACGAGCAGATGTGCAAGATGATGGAGACGGACAAGGACTTTCTTTTGTCCGCCGACGAGAACATAATAATGAGCCCGATACATCGCGATGACATCGAGCGCACAAAGGAATTCACCCGCCAGCTTGTCAGCGGTGACAAATGCGAGGCAGAGTGCGTCTATCGCCTGCGCGGGTACAAGACAGGCAGGCCGAGATGGTTTCATGTGCGGGGCACCAGCCATCGTCAGTCGGACGGCACTTTCCTCATGTACTTCGTCTATTTCGACATCACCGAGCAGAAGATAAATGAGGCTGCATACAACAGGGGCGTTCAGATGCTCCTGCAAGTCAACAAGCAGGTCATATACGTTGTGCATCTAAATCTCACAAAGGATCTCTGCCTGGAGCGTCACAGCCACTTAGACGAGCTGCACAAATGCAGCACCGCCACCGAATACTTCGACACCGTTATACCTTTCCTCGTCGATGACGAGGACATAGCCAAAGCAAAAAAGGAGTTCAACTGCCATCATTTCTTAAAGCTTTACACAAGCGGAACCACTCATCTTGAGCTGGTCCGTCGCTGCCGAGGCAGAGCGGGCAATATATTCTGGGTAAAGATTATCATCCAGCTCCTGATGAACCCGGCAAATCAAAATATCGAGGCAGTCATATACGCCGAGAATTGCGACAAGGAGCACATTGATTTTTGCATACTTGATGCGATGTCAAACGATGTCTACGAGGTCATCGGCATTTTTGATGCCCGGACGGAGATAGTGTCCTACTACTCGTCGCACTCGGACGCTGACCGCGAGCTCATAAATTCGGGCACAACTCACTCTGAAAAGATAAACATACTTTGCAGGGACATCACGCCGAAACAGGACGCCGAGAGAGTCAAAAAAGCACTGACCGTCGGCAATATAATCCATGTGCTGCATTCCCGCCCATCTCTCAGCGTCTCTTTCAAGCGGCTTGACAAATACGAGCAAGTTACATTCAGCTACCTGGACGAGCACAAGGACAAAATACTTTTCCTGAGACGCGACATAACCCAGTCCGTGCATGAGCGTCATAAGAACGAGGAATTAATCCGCTCCGCTCTTCGTGAGGCGGAGACAGCAAACAAGAACAAGGCAATCTTTTTGAGCAATATCAGCCACGATCTCCGTACCCCTCTCAACGCCATCATCGGCTCCGAGACACTCGCGGAGGAGACCGGGGAGGCAACTCCCACAATCATGAATTATCTCGAAAAGATAAAGCAGGCGAGCGGAACGATGCTGCTGCTGCTCAACGACACGCTCGACATGCAAAAAAAACAAACCAAGGCGCATATTAAAAACGAGCCGACAAATTTTGTCATGCTGATGGATGACATCGTGGAAAAAGTCAAGCCCATGATGTTCGGCAAAAATCTCAATTTCAATTACAGCATAAACCGCGAGAACACCCTCACGCTGATGCTCGACCCGGTAAGGATAAGACAAATCCTCATAAGTTTCCTTACGAACTCAGCCAAATATACCGGCGCAGGAGGAAACATAGATCTCATAGTCGAGGAAATCACTCGCGACAGGATACACCATACAGTCTCCGAGCGATTCATCGTGCGCGACACAGGCGCGGGAATGACAGACTATTTCGTGAAAAACAGTCTGTTCAAACCATACGCCCAAGAAAGAATCAAAGGTACCCCTATTGAGACAGTGGGCGGCTCGGGTCTCGGCCTCTCGCTTGTAAAGCGCGCAATAGGAATGATGAACGGCCACGTCGAAGTAAACTCCAAGCTCGGAAAAGGCACCGAATTCATAATATCGCTCGATTTCAAAATAGTCGAGGACGAGAAAGCGCCCAGAAGGCCATCTCTCCCTGCGCCGGCACGGGACGCGCTCGACGGCATGAACATCCTTATATGCGAGGACAACGAGATGAACTCCGATATCCTCGCGGAGATATTGCAATATTACGGGGCCGCGCACATAGAGACAGCAAGGAACGGCAACGAGGGCGTGATGAAATTCATCGCGTCGCCTTCCAATTCCTACGATGTAATCCTGATGGATTTAACTATGCCTTTGGTGGATGGTTTCGAGGCCACAAGAAGGATACGCGCGACCGCGAGGGCCGACGCGGGGACGATCCCAATACTGGCGGTATCAGCCGATGCCTACGAGAGCGACATAGAGCAGGCATTAGACTCCGGAATGAACTCCCACATCTCAAAACCTGTCAGCCCCGAATACCTTGTGATGGAAATACTGAGGTTCACAAAGAGGAACTAAAACGTTACTTAATTCATAGCACAAAAAATCCCTCCCATCGTGGATTTCCACAACGGGAGGGATTTTCTTTTGATTTTTAGACTGCAACTGAAAAAGTCTTATTTTGTCTAAAAATTTTTTATTGATATGGCATTATTGAATAATCGTGATGCGCCCCTGCGGTTCGCGGTACTCCTCCGAAAGCACGCCGCCGAGTTCTTCCTGCCAATAATTTTTCACGGCATCCTTGTCAACATAACCTATGCTGACCGACTCGACTACGCCCGGCTCAACGGCATGACCGTATGAGTCTCCGCCTCTCATGACAAACTCTGTCGTCACCACGCGATATGTCTTTTCCATGTCGAATGGCTTTCCTCCGACATCGGTGATGGTGACACGAGAGCCGAGATTTTTGGGTGAGAAATATGTGCTGCCCGGATATTGCCTGTCATTTTCGTATGGCACTCTCGTGTTGAGCGTGTACTTAATCCCGGCCACTTGCGGGAAAGCGCCGATAGCGCGAGGAGTCGAGCATGTCCCCGCCTCAATCAGCTCAAGCAAATCTCTTCCTTTCAGCGTCATGACATACAGCACGTTGTTATAAGGCACAGCCTTCGCGATGTCACCGAGCGTGACGACACCCTCTTTTATGCCTGAGCGGACGCTGCCGCCGTTGACTATTGCCGCGTCCACCTTGATGCCATCCACGACCATCGCCTGATTAGCCTGCCACAGATAAGCGTCGGCAACGAAATCACCTGCGTTCATTTCCATCGTCCTCAAACCGGGATCTCTTGAACCGTCAAGAGCAAAAGGCGCGGTCCCGATTGGCTCCGAGAGCTTCGCATTGACCTCATCAGCCACTTTGTCAACCAGCTTTTTGACCTTTTTATCTTGAGCGCGGTTCGCATTGAAAGCCAAAAGCTGCTCTTGCCATTTTCCGTCTTTATAGACAATCTGCCCTATATTTTTCGTATAGCTCCCTGTCTCCGCCAGCAACGCGCCATTGATGTACTCACTCTTCACCTTGTGGTCGTGCCCGTCTATGAAGATGTCGATTCCCTTGACGTTTTCCAGCACATCATTTGAGCGGTTGCCTAAATTGAAATTCTCGCTGCCCATGTGCCCCAAAGCCACAATCAAATCGCACCTCATCAGCTTCATGAAGTCAACCTCGCGCCGCACAGCCGCGTAAAGCTCAGGGCCCTGCAAGAATTTCAATCCCGCCACTGCAACAGGAGACGCGCTCGTCGCCGCCTCGGGAGTCGTGATTCCTATGACGCCGATTTTATGCTCACCTTTTTTGATGATTACGGAAGGCCGCGCAAGCAGCTTTCCCGTTGCCTCGACCACGATGTTGCAGGCGAGCATCGGGAATCTAGCCTCACTCATTCTCTGCAAAGTAACGTCCTGCCCGTAGTCGAACTCGTGATTGCCGAGGCACATCGCGTCATAGCCGACCGCGTTCATGAACTGCATCGCCGAGGCTCCCTGGCTGAAATTCACCAGATTGTTGTCCTGAATGGCATCGCCTGCATCCAGAATGATCACATTTTTCCCTTGCGCCGCAAGCTCATTGCGAAGCTCGGCCACGGTCGCCATTCCGTTCACGCCGTCCTCAGCGGAGCGCTGATCGTAGCCGTGCGTGTCATTGGTATGCAGAATGACGAGATCGGAAAAATCGGCAGCGAAGGCCGTACCGGTCATCAAGCTGATCACCAAGAGCAAGCAGCAAAATAATTTCCTCATTTGACATCCCTCCAATAAAAAAATTATACCAACCAAATTATATTATATAACAAGATTTTATTTTACTACAATCCCCGATTTACTTTTTCTTTTTCCCCTCAGCCACTCGCCTGTTCACGAGCAGGAGAAGCACCAGCACCGTGAGAAACATAATGGTCGAGAGCGCGTTGATGGTCGGGTGAATGCCGCGCCTCGCCATGGAGTAGATGAGTATGGAGAGGTTATTGACCCCGGAGCCTGTAGTGAAAAAGCTGATCACGAAATCATCAATCGAGAGCGTGAAAGCGAAGAGCATCCCCGTGATTATGCCGGGAAGTATCTCCGGGAACACGATGCGCCTGAACGCGTACGAGGGGCTCGCGCCGAGGTCAAGCGCCGCCTCATAGAGGCTGTTGTCGAATTGCCGCAGCTTGGGCAGCACCGTGAGTATAACGTACGGCACATTGAAAATCGTGTGAGCGAGGAGCAGCGTGCCAATCCCCAGATTCATCTTCACGAATATGAAAAGGAGCATGAGCGAGATGCCTGTCACGATGTCGGGATTGAGCACGGGAAGATACGTTAGATTCATCACTATTTTTTTCTCTATGGGGCGCATGTCCTTGTGAATCGCGAATGCCGCGAGCGTCCCGATTATCGTCGCGCATATCGCCGAGATCACCGCGACAGTGAGAGTATTGTTCAGCGCACCAAGTATCGAGCTGCTTTCAAAAAGCTCCCCGTACCAGCGCAAAGTGAATCCCTCCCACACGGCGCGAGACTTTGACGAATTGAAAGAGAAGATGATGAGCACGAAAATCGGAAGATATAAAAAGCCGAAAATTATCGCCGCGTAGGAGCGGCGAAGGAACCTCATCATAAGTACATGCCCCCTCCCGTCTTATTGTACCGCGAGAGAAACATCATGCTTATCATGATCAGCACCATCATCAGCACCGACAGAGCCGAGCCGAATCCCCAGTTGCCAATCGCGAGAAACTGCTGCTCTATGACATTGCCGATGAGCATAAATTGACCGCCTCCGAGCAGCCGCGATATGACGAATGTGGTGACCGCCGGCATGAACACCATGAGCATTCCCGCGTAGACCCCCGGCAGCGAGAGCGGGAACGTCACCCGCCTGAACGTCGTGAACGCGTCAGCTCCCAGATCCTGCGCCGCCTCGACAAGGCTCTTGTCCATCTTCATCAGCACGGAATAAATAGGCAGTATCATGAACGGCAAAAAATTATATACCATCCCGAGCAGCACCGCGCCGTCAGTATAAAGGAACTGCACAGGCCCCGCGCCGAGAAGCTTAACGACGGCATTGAACAGGCCGTTTTTTTCCAGCAGAGTCATCCACGCGTATGTGCGAAGGAGGAAATTCATCCACATGGGTATGATCGTGAGCACCACCATCATGTTGCGATATTTGACGCGCGAGGTGACGAGTATCATGGCCATAGGGTAGCCAATCAGAAAGCACACGAGCGTCGAGACGGCGGCGAGCCACACGGAGCGCCAAAGCACGCGCAGATAGACGGGCTCCGCCGCGCGTCGAATGTTGTCGAGCGTGAACGTATATGTCGATGTGTCGGCGAACGCGAAGAAGAATATAAGCGCAAGCGGCACGACAGTGAACATGAGCATCCAAAGCTGATAGGGATAAAAAAGCCAACGCCTCTCCATCCTGCTCCCACTCCCCTTCTATCTTGTCATAACATGTATTTCGTTTGGCCCGATATTCATGCCCACCTCGGTGCCCTCGGGCGTCATCGCCGTGCTCTGCAC
>JAFTAB010000204.1 GCA_017458745.1 Schwartzia sp. (in: firmicutes)
AAAAGTTTTCAAAAGCGGCGCTCGTTTCCGTTTCGGCGGCGGGGTTTCTTTGCCTTGGTTGTTTTTTCGCCTCGCCGGAGGCGGGAAAATCTTCTTGCGTGCCGGTGGCGACTTGCGGCGCGAAGACGCAGGAAAAAATGGCGGTGGAGTTCCCGCCCGTGCCGCCGGGAGCACTGGACAATGCGAAACTTGAAGCCGCCGCGTGGGTGGGTGGTGCGTCCTATTCGACACCCGTGCTGCCGAAAGGTGGCGACATGGAGGACGTGACGATTTTCGGGCGCGCCGAGGCGACGGAAAAGCAAATGGTCGATTTCATCTTGCGGCGTAACCCTACGCCGCAGCTTTCCTGCACCGTCGATGAACTAGTTTCCTATTATTACGAGGAAGCGGGGCGCGAAGGTATCCGAGCCGACATCGCACTTTGCCAGGCCTGCAAGGAGACGGGATTTTTCAACTACGGCGGGGACGTCATGCCGGATCAGAATAACTATTGCGGCCTCGGCGCGACGGGAAATCATGAGCCGGGGGCGAGGTTCGCCACGGCGCAGCTTGGCGTCCGCGCCCACATCCAGCATTTGATGGTCTATACCACGACGCGTCGTCCGGAGACGGAGATTGTCGATCCGCGTTATGAGCTGGTCATCGAAAAGCACCCGGAGATTTACGGCATCATCAAGACTTGGACGGGGCTGAACGGCAAATGGGCGGTGCCCGGAACATACTATGGGCAGGACATTATGAACCTCTGGCGGCAGGCGAAGGTCCCCGACGGCTCCCCAACGTCCATTTTGAACGCATCAGAGGCGGTGCGTCGCGCACCGAATGACCCGAACGCCTACGTTCGTCGCGCTATTGCCCGTTTCTATGCAGGGGAAACGGAGCGGGCGATTCTCGATTACGACAAGGCCATCGCCCTTTCGCCATCAGCCGAGGCGCATTTCGACCGAGGGCTTTGCTACGAGGCACTGAATGACTTGGCGAAAGCGGAGGCTGATTACACGGCGGCTATTGCTGTCGACCCGATGCTGATCCAGCCGTGGTACAATCGGGCCAATCTCTATCTCTTGGCGGATCGGTATAAAGACGCCATCGCCGACTTCGAGCATGGGCTGGCGCTGATTCCGCAGATGGCGGATGCCCGCGTCGGCATCGGCATCGCCCACGCGAAGCTTGGCGACTATGAAGCCGCATGGAAAGATTTTTACATCGTGACGAGCGAAATCCACGACAACAACAAAGCCGCGCTGGCAAATCAAAAAATTATGATGGACGCGGTTAAGTGGAAACAGAAATGAGCATGAACAAGACAGCGGTAGATTTACGATATTTCAAACTACGGAGGGAATTAGAATAATGAACTTGTTAAAAATTAAGAAAACGAGCATCGCTGCGATGCTCGCCGCATGCGCATTGGTTACTGCCATGCCTGCATATACGCAGGCCGCTGCAGCTCCGCAGGCAGCGGTTTCGGCAGTGCAGCAGCGCAGCGTGTCACCGGAGGATGCAAGTGGGTTTGTGATACTGTCGGAGGTTGTTCCTGACGTGATATTGGAGGTGCGCTATTATTCCACCTACAATTTTGTCGGCGACCGCATTGCCGGATATGATGCGCCTTGCGTTATGATGACCCGTGAGGCAGCCGAGGCATTGAAGGCGGTGTCGGACGATGTCATGAAGCAGGGGTATCGACTGAAAGTATATGATGCCTATCGTCCGCAAATGGCGGTGGATAATTTTGTGGCATGGGCGGAAAATCTGAATGACAAGCGCATGAAGGATTATTTTTATCCCGAGGTTGACAAGACCCGGCTCTTTGCTGACGGCTATATAGACGCTAAGTCCGGCCACAGCCGCGGATCCACGCTTGATCTGACTTTGTTTGACATGCGGACAGGCAAAGAAGTGGATATGGGAGGCACCTTTGACCACTTTGGCATAGAAAGCCATCCGGATTGGTGCGGAAATCCCGAAACGATGCAATACACCGGAAAATATAAAGGAAATAAAACACCCAAGAACGGAGAAATCAACGAAGTACAGTTCAAGAACCGCATGATTTTGCGGCAGGCGATGCTGAAGCACGGCTTTAAGCCGCTTGATACGGAGTGGTGGCACTTCACCTTGAAGAACGAGCCGTACCCCGATACATATTTCGTTTTCCCGTTGCAGAGGCTTGAAAATTAAGATTAATACTATAGTGAGCGTCAATGAATATTGTGCCTGCTAGATTAGTAGACAGGTTAAAATTGGGAGTCTCATTTTTTCACATTTCCTAGGTCTCATTTTATCCGATGCTAATGGGCGCTAATATTCCCGCTTTTTAAGCGGGAGATAAGCGCCCATTAGGCAATGGGTAAATTCGACTAGATTCAATGGGAGTATAAACTCCCACTGAATAAGTCTCATTTAATGAGGAGGAATATATTATGCTTCGTGCAAAGCAGCAAGGGATTTTGGCAAAAGTTTTCGTTTCTTTGACAATTATGTGTGCCTTTTTGGCGAATGTGTGCGCGGCAGGGGCACAGGATATATCGCCGAAGTGGGTGAGGGAACTTCCGGCGAGCCAAGGGGCAAATCAACTTTTTATCGTGGCGGGCGTTGGCCAGACTACGGCGTGGATTTCCATGCATGAAAAGGATGCGCTTGGTGAGTGGCATGAGCTCATGAGTACACCGGGGTTCATCGGCAAGAATGGGTTAGGAAAGACGAAAGAGGGCGATGCTAAAACCCCGATCGGTGTTTTCCGATTCAATAAGGCGTTTGGCATTGCGGACGATCCCGGCTGTGCCATTCCCTACATCCGTGTGGATGAGAATATTTATTGGTCGGGTGATGTTCGTCCCGGCATGATGTACAATCAAATGGTGAACATCAATGAGCTTCCCGATTTGCGAAAAGATGACAGCGAGCATATCGTGGACTACGACCCGACCTATACTTATTGCATGAACATCAGTTACAACGAGAATGGCACGCCGGGGCTTGGCTCTGCAATTTTCCTGCACTGCTTTGAGCCATGCAAGCCATACACCGGCGGCTGCGTAGCTATTCCGCTTAACAAGATGCGTTTCGTCATGCAGCATGTGCGCCCCGATTGTGTGGTGGTAATTGACTTTTTGCAGAAACTTTCGCCGGCCACGGCAGGAGATTGGGAATTTGATTCTCTGCTGTTTGAAAAAATATTTTTTGGCCGACACATTTTTGACACATACCCATGTCATAATGTGACCATCGAAGAGATGCACCACAAAAAATTTTTTAGGAGGAATTTGAAATGAAAAACATGGTAATGGCAATTATGGCAGGGGAAATTATGATGGCAACGGCGGCACCGGCACT
>JAFTAB010000205.1 GCA_017458745.1 Schwartzia sp. (in: firmicutes)
CGTTCAAAACGTCCTATGTCAATTTTTACCTTACATTTTGTCTTTTATCCTATATTGATAGTTATGATATGCAGGGGTGAAAGTAATGCTAAACGAAAACGATAACAGGCAATCGACTTTTAGCGTCCGATTGCGGATGCTTCGAGAGCATCAAGAGTTTTCCCAAAAAGAAGCGGCGAAGCAACTCCGTATCCGTCCCGACACGTACGGTCATTATGAACGCGGTCTAAGAGAGCCGGACTTTCAGACCCTGAAGCATATCGCCAACTTTTTTCATGTGTCCATTGATTACCTGCTGGACAATGAAGATGATATTGACCTAGAAGCGATGCCTATCTTGGATTTCTACAATTTTGTCATGAACGGGAAATACACGATTGACTCCACTTTCCCCGGCAAGGACGAAAAGAAACTGATCGCGGATATCGCAAGGCTCATACACAGCCACAACAAATAAAAAAGACCTGTTACAAAACCGGGCAGGTCTTTTAGTTTGCAAAAAAACAGCGGCAGGATTTTTCCCGCCGCCTTTTTTATAATTCTATCATCATAGAATAATCCTTCTTCTTAAATTATCCCCATCGCCGCCCAATAGGTTTTTGCAAATATCAAAAGCAGTATGTAGCCGATTATGGTAATCGGCAGTCCTACTCTCATGCAGTCGGAGGCCGTAAATGTTTCGGTGGCGTAAGCGAGTATGCCCTGCGGGGAATTGACAGGCAGAATGAATCCGAAACTCACGACGAACTGCAACAGCATTGTAATGTCTATCATGTTCAGCCCGTCTATGTTCAGGCTCTTTAATACGGCTATCATTATTGGTATCATCGAAGAAGCGACCGCGGTGGCGCTTGCGAAACCGAGATGCACGATTATGAGAAAAGCCGCTAATATTGAGAACACAGAAAACACGCCCATGCTCGCGAGCCCCAGCCCCGCTGCAAGCTGATCGGCAAGCCACATTGCAGCCTTTGTCTTGAGCAGCACTGAGCCCATGCTTATCCCGATTCCGAAAAGCAACAATGTCCCCCATGAAACTTTTTTCTGCGCTTCTTTCCACGTCATTATCTCTATCCCGGGCAAAAACATCAGGGTGACGGCCAGAACGGTTGACGCGGTCGTTGAAATCGGATGCAAAATATTTTCCGTCACCCAAAAAAACAACAGCAATACTGAAATTATGAGCAGCTTCTTCTCTTTCGGGCTCATCGGCCCGAGTTCGCGCATTGCCGCTTTGACTGTTTTATCTCCGCCTTTGACCTCGCTCATTTCCGCCGGAAGCATTTTCATGCAGACAAAATACAAAATTATCGACATGATAACCGAATATGGGGCCGCAGACGAGAACCAGTGAAGCCATGTTATGCTGCCCCCGAGCTCACGCTCAATGAATCCCAGCGCGACCATGTTCTGTGCCGCGGCGGTCTTGATGCCGATATTCCATATGCTGGCCGCGTGGACAGTCGCGACCATTAAAAGCGCGGAAAAGCGGCTGCGCAATGGGAGGTTGAACGCCGATATTATGCCGAGCACTATTGGGATTATGCATCCGACGCGTGCCGTCGTGCTTGGGACGAAGAACGCGAGGACAAAGCCTACGAAAATCATTCCCGCGACAATGCGGCTCGTCTTTGAGCCAACCTTTGACAATATCGTTAATGCTATTCTTTTATCGAGGCCTGTGCTCGTCATGGCCGCCGCCATAAACATCGCCGCCCCAACAAGCACTGTGCCGCCGGCACTTAAGCCGCCGAATGTCATCGCTATCGCCTGACCAAATCCCAAACTTTTTCCCGCGTTTGCGGCCTGCTGCTCAAGCGCGGGGGCAGTGCCGAGAGTGAGCAGCATAAGTGATGCTATGATGGCCGCGCTGACCGGGTAAGTCACGGCCTCCGTGATCCATACCACCACGGCGAAAAAAAGAACTGCGAGCATACGATGGCCCGCAACCGAAAGCCCGTCGGGAGTCGGCATGATGAGAACCGCGGCGAGGACGGCCGCGGCGAGCGCAAGCCCGTACCGCTTCATGAAAGGCGGCTGCCCTTCGAGAGCCGTGTGCTCTAATTTGCCCATATCCTCCGCCATGAAAATCCTCTCCTCAAATATATTTGTGAATTATGCGCTTGCCGACAAAAATCGGACGCGAAATATAGAAAATTGATACGTCGCTAATAAAATCGCCGGACAAATTTTGCTAATAAAACTCCCACTGAATAAGTCTCATTTTATCCAATCTAATCAAATGTGGCAAGTGTGGGAATTTCCGCGGCTCGAATATTTGGCATCATCGCGGGAATGTTTCGGAGCAGGGAATCGAGACGCTTTTCGGTGGGCGGGGGCAATGATATGAGCGTGATGCTTTGGCATGAGATGAAGCTGTGAAAACTTTAGCCCATATATTGACAACGTGTCGATTTTATAATAAGATAAACCTGACACGAAGTAAGTTACTTTGTGTCATTATATGAAATCGGCTTGACTTATTGATTTTTACAATGAAAAGGAGTGATGATATGCCAAAAGTATCCGAGGAATTTCTGCTGGCGCGGCGGGAGGAAATCATTGATGCCTGCGCCGAGCTTTATCGGACCATGAGCTTCAAGGACATTACCATAAAAGAAATCGGCAAGATCACGTCTTTCAATCGAACCTCAATTTACAATTATTTCAACACCAAGGAGGAAATTTTTCTTGCGCTGATGCAAAGGGAGTATGTGCTTTGGGTAGACGAGCTCACTAAATTGGTGGAAGAGCATGAAACCATGTCAAGAGAGGAGCTGGCCGATGCACTGGCAATGACGCTGGCCAATAGGGAACGGCTGCTGAAGCTGTTGTCCATGAATCATTTTGACATGGAGGAAAACAGCCGGACAGAGAATCTGGTGGAGTTCAAAAAGGCCTATGGCAGTTCCATGAAGGCAGTAAAGCGTTGCCTTGAAAAGTTTTGTCCCGAGATGACCGAGGAGGACAAGCAGGGGTTTCTGTACGCATATTTCCCTTTCGTCTACGGCATCTACCCTTATACCTTCGTCACGGAAAGGCAAAGGGAGGCCATGGAGAAAGCGGGGGTCGGTTTTGTTTATCACTCGATTTACGAAATCAGCCGCAACATTTTGAGAAAACTTCTTCAATGCCGTGAAAATCACGCAGAGGCTTGAGGAAGTTTGAAGGGAAATTTTGTGGAAATTCATGTTTTTTGAGATTAAAAATCTTGCAATATACAAAATTCGAGGGAGAATTTTACAATGTCTAATATCTCACGTCGGGATTTCATGAAAACTGTCGGTCTCATGGCGGCAGGCTCCTTGCTGTCGAACTTCACGGATTTTTCCCGTGCGATGGCGCAGGCGCCGGTCATCGGCAGCCGTGATGAAACTGGCAATCATGGCACGGGGTCGCGGGCGAAGGTTTATTTTACTAGGCACATAGACGCAGTGCATCTTATGAGACTCTATGAGCGCATCAATGAGGGCATCTACGGCAAGGTCGCAATCAAACTGCACACAGGGGAGGCGCACGGCCCAAATATTTTGCCGCGTGACATGGTGAAGGCTTTCCAGTCGAATATACCGAACAGTGTCATCGTCGAGACAAATACGATGTATGTCGGGGACCGTGACACGACGGAAAAACACAGGAAGACAATCGAGGTCAACGGCTGGACATTCTGCCCGGTGGACATAATGGACGAAGACGGGGCAGTGATGCTCCCTGCACGGAATGCGCTGCATCTGCCGGAGGTATCAATGGGCTCCCATATTCTGAACTATGATTCGATGGTGGTGCTTACCCATTTCAAGGGTCATGCCCGAGGCGGGTTCGGTGGCTCGCTTAAGAACATTGCCATTGGATGCGCGGACGGCAAGATTGGCAAACGCATGGTACACGGTTTCCACAAATCAACATCCCCCGGCGTGGATGACTGGGAGGGCAGCATGGCGAACGGGGCGCTTTTCATGGAGAACATGGCGGACTCCGGCAAGGCGATATGCGATTTCTTCGGCAAGCGTATCGTGTTCATAAACGTGCTGCGCCGGATGTCGGTGGATTGCGACTGTGCCGGAATTTCTGCCGCTGAACCGGTTATCCCCGATCTCGGGATTCTTGCTTCGACGGACATTCTCGCGGTGGATCAGGCGTCCTGTGATATGGTTTACGCCCGACCGGAAAAAGAGAAGCACGATCTCGTGGAGCGTATAGAGTCGCGCGATGGGCTGGCGCAGCTCGCCGCCATGCGAAAACTCAAGATGGGCAATGACAAGTATGAGCTGATTTCGATTGACTGATACTGATTTTCGACCAAAAGCTGAGTGATACTTTGCTTGGAATGTTGAGAGATACGTGGGCGGAAATACATAGTGGAGAGTGAATGTGATGGCAAATTTGTGGAAAAGAATTTTGTTGTTGGGCATGGGAGGCATGTTTATGGCAACATCTATTGCGGGGGCTTATCCTGTCCGCACGCCGGAGGGGAATATGCCTATGGTGCATTGGGCGGTTCTTGATGCCACCCCGGGAAATTTAAAGGCAATGGGAGAAATTGGGGCGAGGACTGTTGCTCCGCAGACAGCGAAGGAATCCGGCACGTATGCGCTGTATGGTGGCATAGATGTCACCAATCCCGACAGGATGCGGCTTCTCGAAATCTATGAAAGCTATGAGGCGTATCGTATCCACAGCACCAGCGAAGCCTTTCAGCAATACCGCGAGGAACGCTTTCCAATATTGAAGAGTCTCAAAATTTTGGAGGCCAATGGGATTGCCTTGGAGCAAAAGGCCGAGGGCGTTGCAACGAAGGTGGTGATGTGCCGTTATGAAGTGATGCCGGACAAGCTGGCGGAATATCAGCGGCTGGCAACATCAGAGGCCGTGCGTTCGGTGCGTGAAGAAGATGGCGTGATGGGGATGTTTGTGACCGCCGAGCATGATAATCCCAATATCATCCACACCATGGAGCTTTACCGTGATCAAGAATCTTATTCGGCATACAAATCCTCAAATAAATATCGGGAATTTGATGACCTGACAAAGCAGATGTTTGTCCATGCGAATACCGTTGATAATCTTGCAACAAGCATACCTCTGTCAAGCAAGGGGCTGCATATTTCTCAGTCGTGACATAATAAATTTATGGGGTTAAAAACATGAACAGAAGGAATTTTTTGAAGGTAGTCGGCACGGGGGCATTGACTCTGCTCCTGTCGGGCTGCGGGATTTCCGCGGTCGCGGATAAAAAGAATGATAAAAGCGTGGCTGTGCCTGAAAAGGGCAGCGTGTCGGGAGGAAAGAACATGAAGATTGTAGTTGTGAACAGCAGTCCCCACTCGGATGCGGAATCCACTTCCAAGTATTTGTCCGCTCGCTTCACTGAGGGAGCAAAAAGCGCGGGGCATGAGGTTTTTGTCTTTGACGCGGCAAATGAGGAGACGCACCCATGCATCGGCTGCGACCGTTGCGGAATGGACGGCCCTTGCGTATTCAAGGACGCCATTGAAAACAAGCTGATGCCGAAAATGCTGGAGGCCGACCTCCTTGTGCTGGCAACGCCGCTATATTATTACGGCATGTCGGCGCAGCTCAAGACCATCGTTGATCGCTTCTATTCCCGCACGGGAAAGCTCCACGGCAAGAAGTCCATCATCATGGCCACGGCTTACAATAGCGCGGATTGGACAATGGAGGCGCTGTCGGCTCATTACGAAACTTTGGTGCGCTACATGGAATGGCAAGATGTGGGGCAGGTTTGGGCGACGGGATGCGGGGCGCGCTCACTGGTGGAAAAGTCCGAGTTTGCGGACATGGCCTATAAAATCGGCGCCAATTTATAAGGTGCGAGCATGAAGCGGATTCTTTTGGACATCTTGGTGCTTGCCCTTTTTCTCGCCGTAATGAGTTTTCATGCCCTTCCCAAGTCGCTGCACGAGGTGCTGGGATTGCTCTTCCCGCTGGGGGCTCTCGTTCACTTGACCTTGAACCGCCGATGGTTTTCTGCGCTTCGCTCGGGCAAGTGGGATGTCATGCGCTGCATGAGCACTCTGGTAAATCTGCTCCTTGTGGCGAGCCTCATTATCATTGCGGCAACCGGCATCTGCATGTCCAACTATCTGTTCAAGGGTATGATCCCGCTCGCGCTGAACAGGAACATGATGCTGCATCAGCTCCATGTATCACTGCCTTTTGCAATGATGATTCTCATGGGAATACATCTGGGATTTCACTGGCAGGGATGGAAGCAAAGGCTGATTCGGTTTTTCCGTTGGCAAGAGGAGTCTGTCGCTTACCTTTTGGGCAGCCGCATCGTTATTATCATTCTGATTGGGGTCGGCATCTATGGCTCATTCCAAAACAGGGTACTGGATCGCCTCTTGATGAAACACATTTTTGCGACTCCCGCGACAGGTCTGCCGGGAGCGGCATACGCCCTGCTGCTGCTCTCCATTTTCTTTATTTACGTTTTTGGGGGGTATGGAATACAATGGATTTGCCAGCGGCACGGGAATCGCAAGCAGCAAAAGAAAACGGTATGATTTTGAAATGATGGCAAAAGACATGGAAGAGCGGCATGAGTATTGAAGGATTTGGGAAATGGGAATATTGCTTGAATAAAATTTGACAACGACGGAGGCAGCGAAAATGACAGAACAAGGAAACGGCAATCGCAAGGCAGTGAAGGTAGTGCAGACGGCGGGAAGGGATAATCTGGGCGAGTTCGCCCCGGACTTTGCGCGGTATAACGATGATATACTTTTTGGGGAAGTTTGGTCGAAGAACGACGTGCTCCCCTTGCACGATCGCAGTATTGTGACGGTTTCGGCGCTCATTTCCGGCGGCGTGATAAATGACTCATTGAAATACCATATTCAGTCAGCAAAAGACAACGGCGTTACGAAAGCGGAAATGGCGGAAATCATCACGCAGCTCGGCTTTTATGCCGGCTGGCCGAAAGCGTGGGCAGCATTCAGCATGGCGAAGGAAGTCTATGAGGATGCACGGGAAGCCGCGGCCTCCGAGGATGGCTCCCTGGGCGTAAGTGAGCTTTTCGCGTCGAGCGTCTTTCCCGTTGGGAAAGAAAATGTGCAATATGCTCAGTATTTTGACGGAAAAAGCTATCTTAATATGCTTTCGCTGAATCAAGTGGTCATAGGCAACGTGACATTCGAGCCGGGCTGCCGCAATCATTGGCATATCCATCATGCGTCGAAGGGCGGAGGACAGATTATATTGGTGACGGCAGGGCGAGGCTGGTATCAGGAATGGGAAAAGCCGGCACGGGCACTCAAAGCCGGAGATGTGGTGAATATACCCGCAGAGGTGAAGCACTGGCATGGCGCGGCAAAAGATTCAGCCTTCCAGCATCTCGCTGTCGAGGTGCCGGGGGAAGGATCCTCCAACGAGTGGTGCGAGCCGGTGGATGAAAAGGCGTATGACGCGCTCAAATAGTGGCAAACAAATTCGGGGAGTGCAGATGCACCCCCTTTTCTTTTTGCCGAAGCAACGCAATGAACTGCGCGGAAATAATCAAATGCGTGTTGATATTCGACCAAAACATTGTGTATAATTGCATTTGAGATTGGTTGATGAGTAAAGGGGGCACATGATATGTTGGCAGTACAAGGATATTATGACGGAGCAGCTATTCGGCTTTTGGAGAAAATTGTAGCCAAACCTAATCAGCGAGTTATTGTGACTGTCCTGGATGATTTCGTTGAACAAAAGGATGAGTTATCCAAAGAGGAACGGAAGATATTAATAAAAAAAGAGCGTGGTTCATTGCCTCAATATGCGAAAAAAGGCAAAAGCATTGATGAAATCATGGAACTCGAGAGCAAGGCGTGGGAACAGGCGGGGACGGAGAAATATGGCAAAGGTAACGGACTATTTGATGCCTTTGCCGGCGATATGGCATACATAGCCGATGATTTTGATGAAACCCCTGACTGCTTCAAGGAGTATGTATGATTTATTTAATTGACACGCATATTTTGCTGTGGGCGCTATATGACAGCCGACAACTTTCCGATACCGCAAAAATTGTGATACAATCACAAAAATGCTCACTTAGCATTGCGTCATTATGGGAAATAGCCATAAAAGTGAGCATTGGCAAGTTGAAAGTAAAACAGTCCATTCAGGAGATATTCGATGCCTGTCTTATTAACGGTATAGAAATTATAGGAATATCTCCGATTTATTGCGATGAAATGATAAAATTGCCTAAAATTCATAATGATCCGTTTGACAGGCTCATTGTGGCGACAGCTAAAGCAGAAAATTATACAATCCTGACAAAAGACGCAACAATACCGAAGTACGGAGTAAAAACAATTTGGTAGGCAAAAACAATTCATAATTCATAATTGTGCATTATGAATTGTGAATTGTGCCTTTGCGGCATTTGGCAGGAATTTTTGAGGTTTTGTCGAAATTATGTGAATGAGGTGATGGATAATGAGTGAAAAGATTTTCGTATGCTATCCGCGTTGCACCACTTGCAAGAAAGCGGAGAAGTGGCTGGCTGATAACGGGGTAGCCGTTAAGGTGCGGGACATCAAGGAGGACAACCCAACGGAGCAGGAGCTGCGCTCGTGGCGCGAGAAGAGCGGACTGCCGTTAAAGCGATTTTTCAATACCAGCGGGCAGAAGTACAGGGAGATGGAACTCAAGGACAAACTGCCCGCCATGAGCGAGGACGAGCAGTATGCGCTCCTTGCCACGGACGGTATGCTGGTCAAGCGTCCGATTCTTTTGGGCGATGGCAAGGTTCTCGTGGGGTTCAAGGAAAAAGAGTGGCAAGAGGTTTTGGATTGATTTGAATTCTCTTTTCTATGCACCGGAAAAATGGCATGGAATTCCGGCGGAAATAGATTATAATGCCGAGCGCGATGTGTCCGATTATTTGACAATGAGCTATTGCCTTGACAATGATATTCCCGTTATGGGGCTTTGCCGGGGAATACAGATGCTTTCCGTAATATCGGGGGCGGAAATGATTCAGGATTTGCCGGCGTATTTTGCGGAGTCAGGCATAAAATACGATTATCAGCATCGCAACGAAAAAAAGTCGGCTGATTCATATCGCGACTATGCGCACCATGATGTCACGGTGGAAATCAACTCACATCTCTATTGGCTGACGGACAGCGATGTTTTGCACGCCGTCCCTTCGTGGCATCATCAGGCCGTTAAAAATGTCGATAACACAAGGCTCATGGTGACGGGATATACCGAAACCAGCGGCTTGAGGATAATCGAAGCGGTGGAGAGAACGGACAAAACTTTTGCCGTTGGCTTGCAATTCCATCCTGAAGCCGTAGTTGCAAAAAATCTTGACCATGCGGAAAATCGCAATGAATACATGGATTACGGTACGGCACTGAAAGTATTTCGTAAAATTTTTGATTTGAAAGTAAGCG
Source organism: Schwartzia sp. (in: firmicutes) (assembly GCA_017458745.1). Lineage (GTDB taxonomy): Bacteria > Bacillota > Negativicutes > Selenomonadales > Selenomonadaceae > RUG024. The sequence continues at coordinate 9,414 of JAFTAB010000205.1, forward strand.
AGGATAGAACCGCTGCATAAGAATGAGGATAGCGTCCCGCCATCACGGCAGGACGCTTTCTTTATATCTATTTCCCATTCTTGAAAGTGACCATGATATCCTCCAAACTTTGCGCTGCCACAAAATCCACCGGCGAGCGCCATGCCTCCAGCTCGAACTCCGTCAGCAGGTCTTTTGGATAAATATAAATAAAATTTTTGACAGCAGGCAGTATAAGAAGGAAAAGGTTTAAGGTTTGTCGAATTATTCCACGATATGTTTTTTGAAAGTCGGGAAGGTGATATACATGAACAGGCTTTGCCGCATTGCATTTATTTGGCTTTTTTGTCTCGCTCTGATGGGGGAGGCTCATGCTGCGAATGACACGTTGCAGCTGAAGGTGGGATATATGCCGGAGACGGGCTTTTTTGTCGAGGATTGGCCCGGCCATTTCAGCGGGTATGGCTATGAATACATGGAGTCCCTGTCGAGCTATGCGTCCTGCGATTTTGAGTATGTGCCTTATCCCGATTGGGAGTCATGCCTTGCGGCACTGGCAGCGGGAGAGGTGGATGTGCTGCCGGGCATTCCGGGAGATCCGAAAAAGGCTCCCGGCGTCAAGCAGACGGATCATGTTGTCGGGCGATTTGCCATGGCTCTTGTCGTGCATGAGGGGCTTGACAAGACGCATCTTACTCTTGGCACGTATGAAAAGGGATTTTCGACGCCGAAGCTTTCTGATATTGTGAAGGAGGAAGGCTACACATACGACCTTCGTGAGTACGAGACGCAAAAGGATATGATGGATGCCTATTTGCGGGGGGGGATTGACGGGTTCGTGGCGCCGATTCTCTATCGCGGGCTGGCGGATCTCCCCGACGGTCATATATTGGCGCAGTTTGACCGCAAGAGTTACCGCCTCGTCACGCGTGAAGATAATGACGAGCTTTTTGACAGAATAAACGTGGCGATGGAGTATATGCTGCTCTATCAGCCGAATATCCGCGCCATGCTTCATGACAAGTATATCCGCAGCGATGGCGGCGCGCCTTTGTCCCTTTCCCGCGTGGAGCGAGAGTATCTGAGAGAAAAGGGAAAATTGCGTGTCATGATGTTCGGTGATCGCAAGCCGATTTCATATTTTGAGGACGGCGAGCCAAAGGGCGTGGTTTACGATGTGATGCAGATGATTGGGCGCGATTTGGGGGTCGGCATGGAGATTGTCGAGCCGGAGTCGCAGGAGGAGGATATCATAAATCTGAGGGCAGGCAAGGTCGATATTCTTGCGAATCTCTACAGCGATTTCAGCTGGGCAAATACTTTGAACCTTCGAATGACTACCCCGTATCTGAACGTGGATTATGTCCCCGTCAGCCGTCGTGATGTCTCGCCGTCAAGGAATCCCGTCATCGCGTGCCCGAGCACTCTGTTTTATATTCAGGCGGATCTCGGGCGAATTTATTCGCACACGCAGCTTAAATATTTTGATTCCGCCGATGACTGCCTCAAGGCTGTCAGCGAGGGGGAAGCGGATATGACGTACCTGCCGAGCGTGATGGCCGACTATATCACGTGGAGCGGGAGCTATCAGAATCTGCTGGTGGGAAGCGAGACGGCTTTTTCACATTCGCTGAGCATCGGCGTGAGCCATAATGCCGACCCGAGGCTGATGACGATTCTCGATCAGGAGATTAACATGCGATTGGATAAGGCTCGCGTCCGCCAGCTCATGCGTGACGCGGCGCAGATAGACGATGTGGAGTTCAGCTTTCAGCGGCTTTTCTACCTGTACCCGGAGGAGTGCATGATCGCGGTCGTCTGCGGCGTGATTCTGATATCCTTGGCGGGGATTTATCGTTACCGCTTGGGAAAGAAGCACGCGGAGGATCTGGCGGAGGAGGCTCTGAAGGACCCGCGGACGAAGCTGCCGAACCTGACGGCTGTGGAGAACAGGCTCCCCGCTCTGCTGGAGTCGCAAAATGACGCGTTCATGGCGCATCACATTTATGTCGTGCTCGTGGTCATCGAGTCAAAGGTGCTGATAGGCGACACTTATGGGCGTGACGCCTATCTGGAGAAGCTGCGCGAGCTTGTGGAAAACGTGCGCGAGGAAAATCCATGGGTGCTGCTTTCGGGCATTGACCGCGGCCATCCGATTTATATATGCACCGCGGATGGGGACGATGCCATCGAGGGGCTCGTCTCGGAGATGATGGGGAAGCATGGGTATGTCGACACGATGGAGGCGCGCATTTGGCTTAATCCGGCGGCGGGCATTTGCTCGCTTCATCCGAACGGCTTTACGCTTTTGGAAGCTGTGAGACGTGCTGACACGGCGGCTCATGAGCTGGTCGGCAGCAAGACGAGAATACGCTTCTTTGATGAGCAGCTTTCCAATGACATAAAGGAGCAGAAGGATATCGAGCGCAGCATGGAGGCCGCGCTTGCAAATGGCGAGTTCAAGGCGTGGTTCCAGCCGAAGTACGACATCGCCACTCACAGGCAGGTGGGCGCTGAGGCGCTCGTGCGGTGGGAGCGTCCTGGGCACGGCCTCGTGCCGCCGGGCAAGTTCATACCGCTTTTTGAGAAGAACGGCTTCGTGCTTGCCGTGGATCATTCGCTTCTCGTGCAGACCTGCGAGATGCAGAGGCGGCGGCTGGACGCGGGGCTTCCCATTGTCACTGTGTCCGTCAATCAGTCGCGCCTTCATTTCACGGAGGAGGGCTATCTTGAGCGCATGAGGGCTGTCGTTGAAAAGTACAGGCTGCCGTCGAGCGCGGTCGAGCTGGAGCTGACCGAGACGATTTTCGGTGACGTGGACGACGTGGAGGAAAGCGAGAACTCACTGAGGATTGTCCGCGCGCTGCACGACATGGGGTTTGCGCTGTCAGTGGATGATTTTGGGTCGGGCTATTCCTCTTTCATGATGCTGAACCAGCTCCCGATGGACGTGATGAAAATCGATCGCTCGCTCCTTCAGGTCTCCGAGGATTCCTCGCGCATGCGCAGCATCCTTGGGCGGGTCATCCAGCTTGGCAAGGATCTCAATATGAAGATTCTCTGCGAGGGAATCGAGACGCCGGAGCAGGAGGCACTGCTTTTGGAGCTGGGCTGCCATTACGGGCAGGGCTATCTCAACGGCAAGCCGATGCCCATGGAGGCGTTCGAGAAATTCATCGCGGAGAGGGAAATCATCCCGGCTGAAATAGTATGAGTGTGTCGGGGAAGCATCCCGCATCAATTCATTTCCTTGCAGTCGCGGGTGGCAAATAGTATAATAATCATAAGATATTGGCATTGGAAGCGGGAGTCTTGGCACCCATAAGCATCGGATAATATTTTCGTGGCGAGCAGCATGAGTGAGGCCGTCTTTGGCATTGCGATGGGGGAGAGGGCATGGACAAGAGAAATGCAAACAAATTGATTATCGGCGGGTTCCTTTTTATCATCGTCATGGCGGTGGTGGTCTTTTATGTGATGAACCATCAAATGGAGATAAGGACACAGAACGATGTGCGGCAGGTTGCTCAGTCATACGTCGAGGGCATCGCGGCGGAGGAACTGTACCATGTCGCCACGATTGCGGACATACGTTTCGGTCAGGCATTCGATTTGAAGGAATGGGTTGACAAACATTCGAATGTCAATGACGCGAATGCCGTGGCGGATATGATTTCCCGCGTTGCCGAGTCGCAGTCTCTAGCCACATGTGCGCTCGTGGCGGAGGACGGGACTTTTGAGAATGTCTATGGCATACCTTTCAGGGAATTTGGCGATCCAAAATTCATAGCGGAGCATATTGAGTCCGGGCGGGTCGCGATGACGGGAGGACGAAACGAGCGCGGCCAGGTGATTGTGTGGTATATACCGGCATCATATCCGATGAAGAACGGCAAGCGCAGCGCGGGTATAATCTGCTGCCGCTCGATGCAGTCGTTCATAGATAGGATGCACCTCGACGCGGACGGCACTCTGGCGTATTTTTACCTGATCCGTCGTGACGGCTCCTTTGTGGTGAGAGCGACCGGGGAAGTGACGAGCGGCAATACATTCTTTGAAAACATGGAGAAAAATGCCGTCGGTGTCGATCGGCCCATAACGGAGATTGTGGCTGATTTCAAAGAATCCATCAAAGAAAAGAAAGCTTTCAACTATGTTTCACGATATAAAAATTCGAGCAGCGGGATAGTGGAAGGGCGCAGCGTGCTCGCTGTCCCCCTTCCCGACAGCAATTGGTATATTATCTCGGTCATGCCGTTCAATGCGATGGATGGCATGATTTCCGACATGGGAGCCTCGCGGTCAAGGATTTTGATGATTGCGGTCGGGTTCTTGTTCGTCTGCGTGCTTGCTGTTTTTGTGCTTTACTATCGCATGACGCGCGGGCAAATCCTTGCGCTTGAGGAATCCACCGCGCGAGCGGAGGATGCCACGGCTGAGGCGGAGGCCGCCAGCGAGGAGGCTATACGAGCGAAAGAGGACTCGGATGAGGCGCGCCAGCGGGCGGAGAATCTCCTGGCGGAGGCGGAGGCCGCAAATGACGAGGCGATGAGGGCAAAGCTCGATGCCGACAAGGCTCGCGAGGAGGCGGAGATTGCCCGCGAGGAGGCTGAGGCTGCCAACAAGGCAAAGAGCGAGTTCCTTTCAAACATGAGCCACGATATACGCACTCCGATGAACGCCATCGTCGGAATGACGGCTATCGCGACGGAGCATATAGACGATCGCGCCCGACTGGAAAGCTGCCTCAAAACGATCACGCTTTCCGGCAAGCAGCTTTTGGGTCTAATAAATGATGTGCTCGATATGTCGAAGATTGAGAGCGGCAAGCTCGTGATCAATACGGAGGCTCTGTCGCTCCGAGAGACGATGGAGACGATTTGCGATATTGTCCGCTCGCAGATCAAGTCAAATGGGCAGTCTTTCGATATTTTCATCAGTGACATCATTTGCGAGAATGTTTACTGCGACGGCGTGCGCCTCAATCAGGCTCTGCTGAATTTCGTCAGCAACGCGATGAAGTTCACTCCTGAGGGCGGCTCAATATCATTGAGCCTGCGGCAGGAGGCTTTGCCCGAGGCGAACATGGTGCGCACGCATTTCTATGTGAAGGACACGGGCATGGGCATGACCGAGGAATTCATGAAAAAGATGTTCACCGCTTTTGAGAGGGAGGACAATCGCCGCGTCCACAAGACTCAAGGGACAGGGCTAGGGCTTACCATAACAAAGTACATCGTGGACGCGATGGGCGGGACTATCGACGTGGAGTCAAAGCCCGGCAAGGGATCGACGTTCCACATCACGCTCGATTTGGAGCGCGTGTCTGAAATAGGGGAAGCGATGAAGCTGCCCGCATGGAAGATTTTGGTGGTTGACGACAGCGAGGAACTTTGCAAGACGGCGGTTTTGTCCCTTTCCGAGCTTGGCACTGTGCCGAGCTGGTGCCTCAGCGGCGAGGAGGCAATCGAGCAGGTGATCAAAGCGCATGAGGCAGGCGATGACTTTTTCGCCGTGCTGATAGACTACAAGATGGGCGGCATGGACGGCATAGAGACTGCGAAGGCCATCAGAGGGAAATTGGGCGAGGAAGTAAAAATGCCGATTAATCTCATTTCCGCCTACGACTGGTCGGAAATCGAGGACGAGGCGAAGCAGGCGGGCATCAATGGGTTCATCGCTAAGCCGCTCTTTAAGTCAACGCTTTATAATGCGCTGAAAAAATATGAGAAAGGCGTGGACGCGGGCTCGCAGATTTCCCTTCCGACAGAGGAGGTCGATCTTTCGGGAATGCATATCCTGCTGGCAGAGGATCAGGACGTGAACGCGGAGATTGCCACCATGATATTGGAGGAAGCCGGCGCGTCAGTTGACCATGCCGAGGACGGGAGGATAGCGACGGAGCTTTTCAGAAATTCCGACGAGGGATATTACAGCGTGATTCTTATGGATCTCCGTATGCCGCATATGAACGGGTTTGAGGCGACGGAGGCCATACGCTCCATGAAGAGAGCCGATGCAGGAGTTGTCCCGATTCTCGCCATGACGGCGGACGCGTTTGCGGATGACGCGCAGAAATGTATCGCTGCCGGCATGAATCTCCATATAGCAAAGCCGATTGATTTCGACGCGCTGAAAAAGACATTGATGAAGTACAAGAGGTGATTTTGGGAAAAGGGCGTGAAAAAAGAGGTCAATGCCGAAAGCATTGACCTCTCAATGTGGAAATCGTTTCAGTTTTAATTTTTCGCTAGTTCCAGAAGGTCGTCCCGCAGCTTCTTTATGGGAGCATAAATGGCGGGGTAGTCGACCTCCTCGTGAAAGCGGAGTTGGTCGGTCATCTTGACCAGCGGGTCATAAAGAGGGGCAATCGCGACGCTGCCGATGACTCCCTTCAGCGCGTGCGCCATGTCAAATGCCTCGTCGATTTTGCCCGCCGCCAATACATCGGGCAGCTCGTCGAAATATTTGTTGGAAAGGCTCATGGTAATCATTTTGAAATAAAAGGCTTCCTTGTTCATGCAGCGGGCAAGCCCTTCCCGTGTTTCAATCCCGAGTTCTTCCAATTTTTCCAGTGTAAGCACGTTTTGTCCTCCTTTTAATTATTAGTGATTGACATACATTATAGACCTATATGACATTTTATGCAATGGAGATGATTAAAAATGAAAAAAATCTTGGTTGTCGATGATATGCAGGTAACGCTGATGATAGCCGAGAACATTTTATCAACAAAATACAAAACTGTCACGGCGTCCTCCGGCGAGGAGGCGGTGGAGGTGTTCCGTCGGGAGAAGCCGGACATGGTGCTATCGGATCTCAGGATGCCGGGGATGTCGGGCTTCGAGTTGCAGCTCACGCTCCAGAAGGAAAGCCGCGCCACTGTTCCGTTTATGTTCATGACGGCTGACAAGACAGAGGAAGCCGAAATGAAAGGGTTCGACAACGGCGCGATGGATTTCGTGCGAAAGCCGCTGAATCCTGATCTCCTGCTGCGCCGCATCGGCAATATCATGCAGCAGCTTGAAAACATACAGGCTCTTGAGGAGAATGCCGCCATCGACCGCCTGACTGGTCTCTTAAACAAGACCGCGGTTGAGAAAAAGCTGCGCAAGATATGCCAGGGTGCGCAGGGCGCATTGATGCTGGCGGACTTGGACGGCTTCAAGATGGTAAACGATATGTACGGCCCGGGGACAGGCGATGACCTTTTGATAGGTTTTTCCGACATACTGCGTGCCGCCGTTCGCCCCATTGATATCATTGGCCGAGTCGGCGGCGATGAGTTCGCCGTTTTCTGTCAGGGGCTTTCAAGCGAGTCGGGCGTGGCGAAAAAGTCAGAGTATATAAATGAATCCCTTGTCGAATATGCGAAGGATCTTTTGGGGGCAAAGATGAATGTTCCTTTGGGGGTTTCCGTTGGCTGCGTGTTCGTCCCCGCGGAAGGAACGGATTTTTCCGAGTTGACGCAGAAAGCGGACAAGGCGCTATATTCTGTCAAGCAGAACGGCAAGCACGGATACCACATCTTCGGCGAGGGGCATCAAAATGAAGAGGTGCCGGAGGAAGCACAGCCCGCCGACAAAATCGAGGAAATTCTCTTTGAGAGCAATAAAAAGAGCGGGGCACTTCAGCTCCCGTTGGAAGGCTTCAGCTCAATGTATCGCTTTTTGCGTCGCACGCTTTCCATTCATTCAAAGCCGCACTGTGTCCTCATGTTTTCGCTTTCAGGCGGAGCAGGGGCGAGGGCATCGCTTGATGAGGCGGCGGACAAGTTTTACGAGGTCTTGCAATCGACCCTCAGAAGAAGCGACGCCGTGTCAAGAATTGACGATACGCGGTTCCTGGCTTTGCTCACAAACACGACCTTTCCGGAATTCACCAACGCGGTGGACCGCATTGAGCAGAACTGGGGAAAGGTCGAGGCAAGTGAAGGGACGGAGCTTTCGTATGAGTGGTCACCTTTGGAGCCGTGACATTCATTTAGGGACATGGTGATTATGTGGGAAGGAAAAGATGAAATTATGAGCTGCTATATGGGGAAGGAAGAAAAGCCGGTAGTTCTGGTCGTTGATGACATGGAGACGAACGTCATGCTGCTGGAGGAAATACTGAAGGAGGAGTTCGACGTTCAAAGCAAGATGTCCGGAGCCGAGGCAATCTCGTGGCTGGAGTCTAATCCATGCGAGCTGGTGCTGCTTGATTATCGTATGCCGGAAATGAACGGCTTGGAGGTTCTTCAACGGATAAAGACAGACGGGAAATTGAAGAATGTCCCGGTGATTTTGCTCACGGCGGATATGGAAATGGAGGCAGAGGGCTTCAAGGCAGGCGCGGCGGATTTCATTCACAAGCCTTTCACGCCGGAGGCTGTTTTGCTCCGCGCGAAACGTATCCTCAATTACGAGTATCTGCAATCAAAGCTGGCTGAGGAGGTGCGGCGGCAGACTAAAATCGCGGAGGCGAGACGCGCTTCCATGCAGCGGCTCTTTGAGCAGACTGTTTTCGCGCTGGCGCAGGCGGTCGACGCGAAGGACAAGTACACGCATGGCCATTCGAGACGCGTCGCTCAGTATTCCCGGACAATCGCTCGCATTGCCGGCGAAAGCGAGGAGGCGCAGCTTCGTATTTACTATATGGCGCTGCTGCATGACGTGGGGAAAATCGGGATTCCCGATGAGATTATCAACAAGCCCGCGCGGCTTACCGATGAGGAGTACAGCACGATAAAATCCCATACGTGGATTGGGTCGGATATTTTGAAATGTATCGAGGAGTTCCCCGACTTTTCAAAGGGGGCGCGTCATCATCATGAGCGCTACGACGGGGGCGGCTATCCTGACGGACTGAAAGGGGAGGAGATACCCCGCATGGCTCGCATGATTGCCGTGGCCGACGCGTACGATGCCATGACCTCCAACCGCAGTTATCGCGGCGCCCTTTCGCAGGAGCACGTCAGAGAGGAAGTCGTCAGGGGACGCGGCACGCAGTTTGACCCTCAATTTGCCGATATAATGCTTCGCATGATTGACGCCGACAAGAACTTTACCATGCGGGAGACGTAAAATAAGAAGATACGCCTGCGTCATGTCTTTTCTTTGCGGCAGAGCGTGGCGTGAATTATTCGGTGGTTCCGTGGGAACAGGAGAACTCAAATGGAGCTTCATCATCTTGAATACTTTTTAGCTTGCGCCCGCTGCGGTTCGCTGACGGCGGCCGCCGAGGAACTCTATACCACGCAGCCGCATGTGAGCATGGTGATTCGCAGTCTGGAGGAGGAGCTTGGAGTCAAGCTGTTTTACCGCAATCCTAAGGGCATTGAGCTGACGGGCGCGGGGGAGCGCGTTTATCGGTACGCACGCGGGGCAGTTCAAAACGCGGGACTTGTCAGGACGGTCAGCCGTGAGCAGCACACTCACGCGCTCAATATCGCGACTAATAACAGCAGCAACATGGCCGTGCTCTTGACATCTTATTACAACGAGTACATGGAACACATGAAGCAAATGGAGCGTGCCGCGAAGGCGGAGAAGGAGTCGGATAGCTCGGGGCTCTATATTCGATTCACGGAATGTGGCATTGAAAAGATGCTCGAATTATTGACGAGCCAGGAATATGATTTGGGCTTTCTCTTTGTCCCCGACACGAAGCGTTCGGCTCTGGAGTATCTCATTCGTCGGAGGCAGCTTACTTTCACGTCGCTGCTGAATACCGACTTGGTGCTTTACGTTGGTAAAAGGCATCCTCTTTTTTCAAGAGAATCCGTCACCGCCGAGGAGATAGTGCCGCTGTCATTCATTCAGCTGGAGGATGATTTTTTTACAGTGGAGGATCTTTTGACGGGCATGGCCGCCTTTCGCAAGAAGTCGCTTGCGCTCAAACGCATCGTTCGGACGAACAGCGACCACATGATGATTCGGATGCTGGATCGCACGCAGCTGTGCAATCTCGGCAGCTACTGGCTAAAGGACGTTTACCGCCAGTACGATTTCAAACGCATACCTATTGAGGGAATGGAGGGGCGCATAGCTTTCGGGTTCCTTTCGAGAAAGGGTGATCCAATGCGGGATGACGTGAAGGATTTTCTCGCATTTCTCAGACGCGCGCTGGAGCTGGACACGAAAAATGAGGATATGACATAATGATTTTTTATGCCTCTGACATAAAGAACGTGCAATATCGGCGAAACGCCTCCCTTGCTATAATAAATGGCAAGGGAGGCGTTCTTTTATGGTTTTGGCTCATGCGCGAGAGGTACACATGGACACGGGCTCCATTCATCGCACGTTGCTTTTGTATGCTGCGCCGGTTTTGCTCACTCAGCTTCTCCAGCAGCTTTATAATATGGCGGACTGCGCCGTGGTCGGTCATTTTGGAGGCGCGTTCGGGCTCGCGGCAGTTGGGGTGGCGGGACTGATCATCGCCGTTCACGTCAATTTTTTTATTGGCTTTTCGGTGGGCGTCAGCTCTATAACGGCGAAGCTATTCGGCGCACGAAGGTATAACGATTTGCGAAGGGCAATCGCGACGTCTCTTTTGCTGGCGTCTGTCATGGGATTCCTGCTCACGCTGGCAAGCGAGTGGATGGGGCGAGCTTATCTCGAATGGCTCTCTTGCCCGACTGAGGCGATGGATGACGCGCTGGTCTATCTTAGAATATGTGCGCTCGGGCTGATTCCGCAGCTCATATATAATGTTGCCAATGCAATATTGCGTTCATTGGGAAACACGAAGACGGCTCTGCTCTATCTTGGCGTTTCAGTTATTGTCAATTTGGCACTCGACCTCGTGCTGGCCGCCGTCATGGGATATGGCCTTGCAGGGGCGGCGTGGGCAACGCTTATAGCGCAGTGGGGACTCGGCATTGCCATGCTTTGGCGGCTCACGCAGATGGACGGGGAGTATAGCCTTACCATTCACACCGATTTGCTTAGCCCCGGGGAATTATTCGCTCTGCTCAAGCAGGGCATTCCCTCCGGAATGCAGGCAGCTTTTATGAGTCTTTCCTCGTTGATGATTCAGGTGTATATCGACAGCTTTGGCCCCGCTGCCATGGCAGGCATGGTCATCTATGCGAAAATCGAGGGCTTTTTGTATTATCCCGCTTTTGCATACGGGATGGCTCTTACCGGTTTTGTCGGGCAGAATCTCGGCGCAGGGCGGCTCGACAGGGTGGGGGAAGCTATGCGCATAAGCAGCCGCACTGCCGTCGTTTCCACGGCGATGATCTGCGCGGTATTGGCGATGGCGGCAAGACCGTTGCTTTCCTGCTTCACGAATGACGCGGCCAGCCTTCAGAACGGTCTCGCCGCAGTCTACTGGACTTTCCCGGTGTATTTCCTGTATTCGCTTAATCAGGTGTATATCGGCGGACTGAAAGGGCTTGGGGATGCGCAGGTGCCGATGCTCTCCGCGCTCATAGGATATGCGCTTTTTCGCGTGGCGTGGTGCGCCGTGCTGCTGCCTGTCTTCCATGATATGGCGGTCATTTACAACGCTTACAATATGAGCTTTTTGGTGACGCTTGCATTGCTCGTGCCGTCCTATCGTCATCGCTTTCGCAGTATCACGGGGGAGGCCGTCCGTAATCAGGAGGCATTGGCGTGATGAAGCGATAAGAATTAGCGGCAACGCAAGGGCGAAATTAAACGCCACAAAATGTAAATCTAAAAAAATGAGACTTATTCATGTGAGCATAAGGAAATTTTCCTGACACTCCATCTGAATAAGTCTCATTTTTTATTCGTTATCAAATTATCAGGGCTTTTGCAGTCTCAAAAATTCGCCTTCCATGTCTACTTCTTTCGGTATATCGTCTGTCAGCAGCATCAGTTTTCGCTTGAAGAGGTTATATGCGTGGAATTTTGCTCCCTGCTTTACTTTCCAGCGTTCCATGATGGGCTGATATTGAGGATTGCTCGCCAGCGAGCGTCTGTATTTTTCGGAGAAAGTGCAGTAGCGGAACAGGATGTCGCGTGCCACCTTGGTGAGCCTCGGCAGACCGGCTGCCTCGTTCTTTATGTACATCAAATAGTCCGAGACGAACACGTTCTTGTAGTTGTTGTGGAAACGCTGCAGCTCGGCTTTCACTTTTTCCTTCATGTCGCCCGTCAGCAAATGGTTTTTCTTGTAGAATTGCAGGTAGTTGCCGTACTCGGAGGTGAGAGACGGGTCGGTGATGTCGCTGTAGCGCACGCCCTGTATGCGGCGGCACATTTCCCATCTGAACTGCGCGCACATCTGGGTTATGGTTTCATCGAGGTCGGAGGAGTGGAATATCGACAGGACCATGTGCGCGGGAGTCGTCCGCTTGCGTCCCTCGATTTCCTGCCACATCACGCCCCTGCTGCCGAAGTTGGGCATGAGTATGATGTACGGCAAGACCTCGACA
>JAFTAB010000033.1 GCA_017458745.1 Schwartzia sp. (in: firmicutes)
GAACACGCTGGTTCTCGGCCCCGGTCAGTATCACTTCGTCGATTACATTAAGTGCGGTATTCCTCTGATTATAGGCTGCTTCGTAATATCGATGGTGGTCATTCCTATCGTTTGGCCGTTCTTCCCGTGAGATGGGAAAATTTAAGTTTCCAAGGGTAAAAAGATAATAGCAAGCAACAAAAAAACGCCGAGGCATTTCGCTTCGGCGTTTTTTGCTGTGCTGTGTGAGGGGGGACAAGGCTGGAGAAAAATTGGATGATATTTTCTTGTCGTTTTCATATTATTTCACACAACCGCTGCATATTTTTCGTATTCACTGGACGGTATCTTTAACGCGTTCATGGCTTGGCGTAAATTCAGTCTCATGGTGTCCATGAGACTGCGAATGGATTTGACGCGTTCCTCTTCCATGCCCTGATAGTAGAAAGACGCTCTCGAGTTTCCCCGGACTCCCGGACGCGAAAGAACTAAGGACATGATTTTCATTTGCTCATCAGAAATTTCCGGGCAGTCATCCAGCTCGATATTGCTATCCTTGTCATCAAAATTGCTCATAATACATGCTCCTTTCTTTCTTCGTTGCCTTTCGTGCGGATATCAAACGAATAGTTTCTTCGTGACGTTCCGTATAGACTACCGACAAAATATCATCGACCATGCCAATCGCAATCATTCTTTGTTCAGTATCACTGTGCAAGGAATCAAAAAGCTCAATAATGGAAGTGTCTTGAAATACCTTCCCGGCGGTCTCAAAAGAAATTCCATGTTTCCTTATATTTTTCTCGGCTTTTTCCGAGTCTCACTCAAAAAAGAGGTCTCCTATCTTTTTTTGAACGTCTGCCAATATATTCTCTCCCATTTCATTTCAATAATTATAATAGCATTATTATTTGATATGCTATACTGTTTTTAGGAATTTCTAAAAACTCCTTGCGTCACGTCTGCGGCGTGCCCGTGACAGTCCACCGGATTGTCACGCCCTCATTAGAGTGAGGCTAAAGCCCTCCTCGTTGAGGAGGGTGGCACGAAGTGCCGGGAGGAGTTCACGAAAAATAAAGTTTTTAGAATGCATGACAAGCAAAGCGTTAATCTTTGTAATCGAATGCCATGTCACCGACTATGACGGTGTCGCCCTCTTTGATGCCGCGCTTTTTAAGCCGCTCGTCGATGCCCTTCATTCTCCATATGTATTGGAATCGTCTCAGGGCCTCGTTGTTGCCGAAGTTCGTCATTGCCACCAGCTTGCTGAGTGCCTTGCTGGTCACGATGTAGTCGCCGCGGTCATTGCGGGTTATCGTGACTTTCTCGGGGTTCTCGTCTTTCTCCGCGTCGTAGAGCTTCACGCCCTCCTCCTCGCTCTCGTCCTTTTCCTCGACGTGCTCATCCAGCGCCTTGGCGGCCGCCTCGACCAGCTCACGGAGTCCCGACTTGGTGGCGGCGGAGACAGGCAGTATCTCTATGCCCTTTTCCTTCGCGAGATCCTCCAGCCTCTTGAGGTTTTCCTCCGCGCCGGGCAGATCCATCTTGTTCGCGACAAGTATCTCACGGCGGCGGGCAATCTTCTTGCTGTATTTCGTCAGCTCCTCGCGTATGCGGTGGTAGTCCTCGACGGGGTCGCGCCCCTCGATGCCGGACGCGTCTACCACATGGAGTATGAGGCGGGTGCGCTCGATGTGGCGCAGGAAGTCGTGGCCCAGCCCCGCGCCGTCGGCGGCGCCCTCGATGAGGCCGGGGATGTCAGCCATGACGAACGATCGCTCGTCGTCCACTCTCACCACGCCGAGCACGGGAGTCAGCGTGGTGAAATGGTACTCCGCTATCTCGGGGCGGGCGGCGGAGACGGAGGCGATGATGCTGGATTTGCCGACGCTGGGGTAGCCCACGAGTCCCACGTCGGCGAGCAGCTTCAGCTCCAGCAGCAGCTCCTTTTTTTCGCCGGGCTCGCCGTACTCGGCAAAGGACGGTGCCTTGTTGCGCCCGTTTGCGAATTTCGCGTTGCCCCTGCCGCCCCTGCCGCCTTTCGCTATCACGGCTTTCTGTCCAACCTCGGTGAGGTCGGCAAGCACCTCGCCCGTTTCGGCATCCTTTATGACGGTGCCCGCGGGGACTTTGATGAGGCACGGCGGAGCATTGCGTCCGTACATATTCTTTATGTCGCCGTTTTCTCCCTTTTCGCCATTGAATTTCCGGTGATAGCGAAAGTCAAGGAGCGTGTTGATATTTTGATCCACGACGAAGACGATGTCGGCGCCTCGCCCGCCGTCGCCGCCGGAGGGGCCTCCGAGCGGGACGAATTTCTCGCGCCGAAATGCGGACTTGCCGTTGCCCCCGTCACCCGCAGTGACAGATATTGTTGTGCGGTCAATGAATTGCATGGCTCACATCAGTAAAAGACAAATAACTTTATCAGATATTGTCGATTACGTTCTCCTTTCTTTTTCGCACAGATATTTTGCCGCCCCTTACGGGCGACGTGTAAACTCGACTATGCAAAAATTTCTTGCTATTTTATATCATAGATTTATGATATTTTCAACAAAAAAGCTCATCTCGACATGACTGATTCAGTCGAAATGAGCTTCTTGTTTTTCTGAAATCACGCTTTTGCTTTTGCAGCCTTCTCAGCCAAATCCGCTTCCGTGTAGACGCTTATCTGGCGATTGAATCTTCCGAGTCGCTCTATCGCAACTTTGCCGTCCGCCAAAGCGAAAAGGGTGTCATCCTTGCCGCGGCCAACATTGTGGCCGGGATGGAAATGAGTGCCGCGCTGGCGAACGAGCACCTTCCCCGTCGTCACGAGCGTGCCCGCATGCTCCTTGACTCCGAGTCTCTTGGACTCGCTGTCGCGGCCGTTGCGGGTCGAGCTGACGCCTTTCTTGTGAGCAAATAGCTGAAGGTCAAAAATGAAATTCTCAAGTATCATGATATTTCACCTCCGTGAAACATTTAGTGCGCGCCGCATCATTCGTCGCGCGATTCTCTGATTGAGACTGCGCCCGGGCTTATCCTCTCTATCTCGATTAGTCCCAAACGCATTGTCTGAAGTATTGCCTCTGTGAGGTCGTCGGGCTCGTCTTTTAGGCTCAAACGCAAGTCACCGCTCGGATCGATGTGAAAGTCAATGTCACGATGCAGATGCTTGCCTATGCCCAGCAGCGCCGACTGAGCAAGTGATGAAACGCCGGCGCAGACGATGTCTTTTCCGCGAATTTCCGTGCCGCTGTGACCCGAAACGCGGTAGCCTGATATTTTACCGTCTCTGTTGTAGCGCAGATTTATTTGTATCACAAATATCACGCCACAATCTTTGAGATCTCTACCTTGGTGAAAGGCTGGCGATGGCCCTGGCGGCGGCGATAGTTCGACTTCGCCTTGTACTTGAAGACGAGAATCTTCTTTGCCTTGCCCTGCGCGAGCACTTTGCCCTCGACCTTGGCGCCGTCCACGAGCGGGCGACCCACGGTGACGGCATCGTCATTGACGACGGTGAGCACCTGATCGAATGTGACGGCGTCGCCCTCGTTTCCCTCAAGCTTCTCGACGAAAATGACGTCGCCCTCGGAAACGCGGTACTGCTTGCCTCCGGTCTTGATGATTGCGTACATCCTGTTGCACCTCCTGAATAAGGAACTCGCCTGACTTCGGTTGACGCGCTGCGCCATTTTTTTACCTCGCCGAGCGGTCGGGGACCACAATGAAAGCTCTTATGAGTCCCGAAGGTGAGCGGGGGAGCTGCTCTTATATGCCGCTTTGCTTTCATTGCGGCACGGGCTCTCCGACTCAATGCTAAATATAGTAGCATAAGCAATCGCGATTGTCAATAATCTGAATGATTTTCAGCCCTCGGGCGCAGCAGGGGCAAAGCGCACCGTCACCGTCGTTCCCTTCGGCACGATGACGTGCTCGGAGATGCTCTGGCTCACAGCGAATCCATGACCCTCCGGCTGAATTTTGAGCCCCGCGTTTTGGAGCGTGTTAGCGGCTGACACCTCGTCCATGCCTAGGACGCTCGGCATCACAATCTGACGGTTTTCAATCATTGTGCTGTTCTCCGTCATGGTCGGGCGCGCACTGTTGTCCTTGGCGAATGGGTCGCTGGACGGCTCGACTTTCAGGTGGCGAAGGAGAGCCTCGAATATTTTGCTCGCGACTGGCGCCGCGACTTGACCGCCATAATAGATGCCCGACGGGTCATCGACTATGACGAGGACGGTGAGCACGGGGTTCTCGACGGGAGCGAAGCCGCAGAATGAGGCGATATAGTGCCCCTCCATGTAGCCTGCGCCGTTCGGCTTTATCTTCTCGGCTGTTCCCGTTTTTCCGGCGACGCGGTAGCCATTGACCGCTGCCTTTCGCCCGCCTCCGTTCGCGACGACCTGCTCCAGAAGCCCCATCAGTGTCTTGTCTGTCGCGCTGGTGATTGCGCGGCGCACCTCCTTTGGATGCGTCTCGGAGAAAATCGAGCCGTCGGCGTTTCTCACGCACTTCACGATGTAGGGGCGCATGAGGATGCCGTCGTTGGCGATGGCGGACATCGCCGTGGTGAGCTGAAGCGGGGTGACCGCGATACTCTGCCCGATCGCCATCGTCGCTATATCCGAGTCGCGCATGTCGTCGGGGTCAAATAGTATGCCCGCTTCCTCCGCGGGCAGCTCAATGCCGGTGAGCTCGCCGAATCCGAATTTTTTTGCGTAGGAGGTGAGCTTGTCCGCGCCAAGCTCAAGACCTATGAGAGCGAATCCCGTGTTAATCGAGTGGGCGACGATGTCGGTGAATGTGACGCTGCCGAATTTTTCGCCGTCGGCGTTCTGTATGCGCCGTTCCGAGACCTCGACGACGCCGGGGTCAAGGAACCAGTCGTTTGGAGCGACGATGCCCTCCTCCAGCGCGGCGGCCGAGACGATTGATTTGAAAGTGGAGCCGGGCTCGTATATGTAGGACACGGCTCTGTTTTTCCATATCTCCATGTCGTAGTCGTCGAAGTGGTTGGGGTCATAGGTGGGCCGCTGCGCCATGGCCAGCACCTCGCCTGTTTTTGGGTTCATCACCACGGCGGTGACGGCGAGAGCGCGTGTATCAGCGATGGCATCGTCGAGCGCTTCCTCGACCATGAACTGTATCGTGGAGTCAATCGTCAGCTCGATTGTCTTGCATTGGTTGCCGTCATACTTGTTGCGCGTGAAAATCGAGTCGAGGATGGGTCTGCCGCTCGCGTTGTCCATCTTTATGAATGCCTCGGTGCGCGCGCCCTTTATCATGTCGTCGTATGCCTGCTCTATGCCGTCAAGGCCGATGTCGTCGGTGCCGACGAATCCGAGCACATTCGCGCAGAGCGTCTCGTTGGGGTAGGAGCGCTTTGGCTCGTCCTGGAATCCGAGGCAGTTATATTCCTCGCTGCGAATGAGATCCCTGACGGCCTTGACCTCGTCCGTCGAGAGGAAGTGCTTTACCCAGACGAATCCGCCCCCCTGCGCGATGTCGTCGAGGATGCGATCCTCTGTGAGGCCGATCAGCGGGGCGAGCTTTGAGGCTATGTCGTGCGCGTCGCGGACGTTGTTGGGGTCGATGAAAAGGGACTTCATCATCAGGCTGACGGCCATTTCCTTTCCGTCGCGGTCGAGTATGGCCCCTCGCGGCGACTGGAGCACCTGACCCTCGCCCGTCATGCGCCTCACGCGCTCGGCGAGCCTGTCGCCCTCGACGATCTGAAGGTAGCCGTATCTGCCCACGAGCACGGTGATGAGCAGCCATATGATTGCCACGCCTATGGTCGTGTGATTTGCGATTTTCGTTTGCTCATTTTGCGCGAGCTGTTTGCGCTTGTTGATGTCCATTGTGCGGGAGCGCCTTTCATGGTGACAAATATTAGCCTTTGAGATATAATCGAGTCAATTATATCACAAACGGAAAGAGGGGAGCGGAATTATGGACGACATAGATAAAAAAATTTTGACAAGGCTCACGGAGAATGCCCGCATGACGCTCGCGGAGCTCAGCGAGGACATCGCCCTGTCATTGCCCGCCATCAGCGAGCGAGTGAAAAAGCTGGAGCAGTCGGGGGTAATAAAGCAGTACACGGCGATACTCGACCCGGCGAAGCTCAACAAGCACCTCATGGCATTGATGTTCTTGAGATTCGACAGCCCGAGGAACGGCGACAAATTTGCCGACAAGGTGAGGGAGGAGCCTGAGATAAAGGAGTGCTACTATATAACGGGGGACTTTGACTATTCGCTGAAAATCCTGACTGCCGACACGGCGACCCTTGAAAAGCTGCTGACGAGAATAAAGAACGCCGACGGCGTGGTAAAGACGCAGACCATAGTCATACTTTCCACTATAACGGACAGCCCCACTGTGCTGCCTGTTTGACGTCCCGGCAGAGATTATCGGCTCATCAGCTCGTCATACGCCCTGACTATTTCCGCCGGGTCAATCTGCGTGATGCAGTGCGGGTAATCTTTTTCGCATCCGCCGTATATGTATGCGTGCTCGGCGCACCCGTCAAGCCCGTGCTCGGGACGCAACGCGATATGGCGGCCTCGCGGGCGGAATTTTACATAGTTGCTGAGCAGCGCGCCGTGGATATGCTCCTTGTCTTTTGCCTCGGGATACAGTACCACGGCGGGGGTGTCCACCGCGGCGGCGATGTGTGCCGTGCCGGTGTCGTTCCCTATGTATATGTCGGCCAGCGATATGAGAGCCGCCGTCTCGCGTAATGAGAGCTTGGCGACAAGCGACATTATATTGTCGCTTTTTATCATGGCGCTGAATGTCGAGGCGTCTTTCTCGACGTCGGCGCCCCCGACGAGCACGATGAAGGCGTTGCGCCCGATGATTTCAGCCATCGCGGCTGCGTATTTCTCGACGGGGTATCGGCAGACTGCTTTTGACGCTCCTATGCCGAGGACAGCGAGCGTCTTTTTGTCAGCGTTTTTCCCGAGCTTCATTCCCGCTGATATTTTGTCGCTCGTGCTGTACCATGTCTCAAGCTCCGTGCTTTCGACGGCGAGCCCCAGAGCCGTCAGCATGAAAAAGCACCTGTCCGCCTCGTGCTCTATTTCGGGCGGATTAGTCAATGTGTGAGTCAAAAAGCTGTTGGCTATGGCTGTGTCAAGCTCTATGCCTTGCAATGGCACGTAAACTGTCTCGATCCATTGCGAGAATCCGACACGGTTTTTTGCTCCCGAGAGAAACGCGAGCATGAATTGCAGCAGCTTCTCGCCGCCCCACTGCGGCACAAATGCCCAGTCAAAATGGTGACGCCACAAATGCTCCGAGCAATAGGCGATAAAGTCATGCCATGCTTCAAAAGCTGAACTCGACTTGGATTTTGGCACATCGAAAGGAATGACCTCATTGACATACGGGCATAGCGACACGAAGTCAAGGATATTCCTGTTGACAATGAGCGTTATGCGGGAGGAGGGATAATTGCGTCGAAGCTCGCGCATGAATCCCGACATCATCACGAAATCACCTATGCCGTCCAGCCGCATCACCAGAATTTCCGGTCGGGCGGCGCTTTTTATGTTTTCATCGCGAAAGCCATGCTCCGCGAAAAGCCGCTCCATTTTATCGCGCATGGCGAGAAATTCGTCGGCCTTGTTTGTCTCGATGGCGCGGGCCGCTTTGAGCAAATCTTTGCAAGTATCGTTTGAGGTCATGATTTTTCCTTTCATCTCATCAGCTCGTCATACGCCCTGACTATTTCCGCAGGGTCAATCTGCGTGATGCAGTGCGGTTCATTGGCGATGCATCCGGCGGCCGCCAGATTGGGGCGCGCGCACTCGCCCATGGCGTGCTCGGGGCGCAGCACGATTGAGCGTGTCCCCCACGGGTGAAATCTCTTGTATGAGCTATATATTTCCGGCAAGAAATTTTCTTTGTCCTTTGCCTCCATCAGCAGCTCCACGACGGGCTTTCCCATTGCCGCGGCCATGTGCATCAGCCCGGTGTCGTTGCCTATGTATATATCCGACAGCGAGATGGCGGCCATTGTTTCCCTTACTGTGGCTTTCCCCGCGAGCGGTATGATTTTCCCAGCGGGTATCAGCTTTGCTAGTTTTGCCGCGTCATCCCTGACATCGTCGCCTCCAAGCGCGAGGATTAAAATATCGCCCTTTATGGCGTTTATTGCCGCCGCATATTTTTCCACGGGGTAACGGCAATTTTTCTTTGAGGAGCCGATTCCGAGCGAGATGATTTTTTTGTTGCCGGAGTTATTGCCCGTCAATTTTTTTGCCCTTTGAATATCATCTTGTGAGAGCCATGCTTCTGTCGATTTGTCATTGACGATGAGTCCGATTGAGGTCAGCATGAAAAGGCACCTGTCGACCTCGTGCATGAGATCCTACGGCGTTTCGATGATACGTGTCAGCCAGGCGTTGAGCATGTCCTTCGTTTGCTGCGGCGTGCGCTCCTTTTCGGGGAAGCTGCCGTCGGGCAAATACATTTCTTCGATGCACTGCTCGAATCCGACTCGCACTATCGCGCCGCTCATGAATGAGAGCATGAAGGTGACGGTCTTGGTGTCCCCCCATTGGGGGCACAGGGCAAGCGAGAGGTGCTTGCGCCACAGATGCTCGGCGCAGAAATCAGCTGC
>JAFTAB010000206.1 GCA_017458745.1 Schwartzia sp. (in: firmicutes)
GAAAAGACAGATGAGCTGCAGCGAGCCGCCGATGATGAGAACTGGCGTGAGGTAGCGCGGCTCGGGACGAGGCTTTACTACGCCGGGGCTTTGCCCGATGACAAGATTCATATGATCGCGTATGCCTATCAGGGCATGGAGGACTACGGGCGCACTGTGTTCTGGTGCGACCGCGCTCTGGAGGCGCAGCGGGGCGCAGGCGATTTGCTTTTCATGAAGGCGAGCGCGCTGAACCTTGATGGGAGGCTTGGCGAGTCAATGTCGCTCTGCGATGCGGCTCTTGACCTGATGCGCAGAAATCACAAGGAGGACGGGGAGTTTTATTTGCCGTTTCTGCGGCTGAAGGCAGAGGTGGCATTCAAGCTGGGGCTTCCCGATGCAAGCGAGTATAACAAGGCGGCGTATGAAAACGAGAAAACGATAAAAGGTCGCCTCGACAGCTACAGCGGCTATCTGCTGGCATCGCATCTGCGGGAAATAGACAGGGACGAGCTTTTTGAGCGTCATATCGGCTACGCGAAAATTATTGACGGCGAGCATATAAAACAATTCACGTCATACAGTCATAAGTCGGGCGGCAAAATACGCGTCGGCTATATCTCGCCGGATTTTCGTCTGCATGTGATGTTTCATTTCATACTGCCGTTTTTTGCCGCGCATGACAGCGGGAGATTTGAGGTTTACGCTTATCGCGTCGGCGACGAGAAGGAGGACAAGATCACTAATATATTCAAGAGCATGGCGGCACAGTGGCGCGATGTCTCGATGATGTCATACGCCGACGCCGCAAACGTCATTCACGAGGACGGCATAGATATACTCTTTGACCTTGCGGGGCACTCCGCGAGGAGCGGGCTGCCCGTGCTCGCGTATCGCCCTGCGCCCGTTCAGATATCGGGAATCGGCTACATGGCGACGACGGGGCTGAAAGCCGTTGACTGCTTCCTGACTGATTCATTCGTTGACCCCGAGGGACTGAATGATGATTATTTCACTGAAAGGCTGATACGCGTCACGAGCCATTTCTGCTATTCGGGCGTCACGAATGTCGCGCCGTCGGGCGGCGCGCCGATGAAAAAGAAAGGCTATGTGACCTTCGGCGTGTTCAACCACATGAGGAAATATATAGAAAATGACAGGCTGCTCGCCGCGTGGCGGGAGATAATGACGCTGGTCCCCGGAGCGAGGCTGCTGCTGAAATGCCAAGTTTATTTCAGCCTCACGACGATTGATTTCGCCTATGATAAGTTGAAGTCGGCGGGGATTGACATGGAGCGTGTGACGTTCGAGCCCGCGACTGTCGAGTACATGTCGCGATATAATGACGTGGATATCGCGCTCGACACGTATCCTTATCCGGGCGGCGGCACGACGTGCGACGCGCTCTACATGGGGGTGCCCGTCATATCGCTTTACGGAGAGCGGCACAGCACGAGATTCGGGTACAGCCTTTTGAATAATGTGGGAATCGGCGAGCTCGCTGTCAAGAGCTATGAGGATTATGTCGCTCGCGCGGTCATGCTCGCCGGCGATGAGGAGCTTTTGGTCGTGCTGCATAAAAAATTTCGTCGCATGTTTATGGAATCGCCGGTGATGGATTCGGGGCGGTACATGAAAGAGGTGGAGGCGCTCTATGAGGGACTATATCGCGCTGTTCAATGACGGAGCGAAACTGTACAGGGATAAAAAATTTGATGACGCGCTCTTTTTATTCCGCGAGCTTCTTGATGATGTCCCCGATGATTTTGCCTTTAGGGTTCACAGGGGACTCGCCCTCTGCCTGCTGGAGACGGACGAGGTCAGGACGGCATTGCGGCACTACGGGGAGGCATTCCGAGGCGCGGAGAAGTACGGCGACAGCGAGGACAGGCGGCTCATCGCGAGCAATTATCTGATGTACCTTCACTATATCGACGGCATAAGCGATGATTTTATTCGTGACGAGCATTTCCGATTTAATGATATTTTTGACGGCATAGCGCCGTTTTCTTACAGTGATGACGAGCGGGAAAGGAGAAGAAAAAAGAGAAAGATTCGTGTCGGGTATCTTTCCCCTGATATAGGCGACCATATCGTGATGAATTTTGCGGTGCAGCTCTTCGCCGCGTATGACCGCGACAGATTTGAGGCCGTGCTGTATGAGACGGGCGGGAGCCGTGGCGAGGTGACGCAATGGCTTGAGACGATGACGGACGGTCATCGTGATTTATCGGGAATGAGCCCACTAGAAGCAGCGAAGCGGATACATGACGACGATGTCGATATATTGTTTGACCTCGCGGGGCACACCGTCGGAGGGGAAACCCTCGCGGTGATGGCATATCATCCCGCGCCTGTGACGATGTGCGGCATAGGGTATTTCGACACTACGGGGCTTTCGGCGGTTGACTATTATCTCGGAGATGTTTATTGCGACCCGCCGTCGGCTGATGATTATTTCAGGGAGAGGATAATACGCCTGCCGCGCAGCCATCTTTGCTACACGCCGCCCGAGGCCGTGCTTGACTGCAAGAGGGAGCACGAGGCGCATGACGATATTGTGTTTGGCTCTTTCAACAATTTTTGGAAGATAACAGACGAGATGCTTATGACGTGGAAAGAGATACTTAGCGAGACAAATGGATCGCGGCTGATTCTGAAAAATGTGAGGCGCGGCGAGGAGCACGCGAGGAGGATGGAGGAGCGGCTGAAAAATATGGGCTTCGACATGGCGAGGGTCGAGGTGAGGGCGGCGTCATTTCGTTATCTTGACGAGTACATGGATATTGACATCGCGCTTGACACATATCCCTACCCGGGAGGAGGGACGACGTGCGAGGCTCTTTATATGGGAGTGCCGGTCGTGTCACTTTATGGCTCGCGCCACGGCTCACGCTTCGGCTACAGCATATTGAGCAATATCGGTCTCGCGGAGCTGGCGGCTTGCTCCCGCGATGATTATATCGCGAGGGCGAAGGCCATCGCCGGGGACAGGGAGCTGATAGGAGGACTGCACGAAAATCTGAGGGCCATGATGAGAAAATCGCCGCTCATGGACGCAAGAGGATATTTGCGAGATATTGAAAAGGCATATGAAAATATTTGGCAGGATTTTTTGACATGACGTCGAATAACAACATATTGAATAGATTGGGAAAAGGAGGCATGGATAAGTGAGCAAGGCGAAAAAGAAAAAGAAGACTGCGAAAGCGAAAGAGGGTATAAATAAAAGGACAACGGCAATAAAAAGCGGACAGATAAAAAGTGGCTCAAAGAAAGAGGAGGAGAATCGCATCATGCGGAATATCGAGATGGAAAAAAAGCTGGCCGAGCAGAAGGAAAACGGTGACTACGCGGGAATGATCGAGACGCTGGCGGAGCTGGTGAAGGGCAAGGACATAAAGCCTGAGTTCATGTATGACGCAGCGTATGCCTATTTCATGCTCGGGGATTATGAGCGGGCGGCGACATGGGCAAGCAACACGCTGACGTATGACCAAAGCAATGTGCCCGTGAGGATTCTGCTCGCCCGCCTTTGCATATTGCAGGAGCGCACAGATGACGGGCTGGCGATTTTCGATTTCGTGCTGAAGAACGACATGAATGAGCTGACTGACGACGAGAAGGAAGAAATCGAGGAGATAACGGAATTTTACGGCCGCACGGAGCGCGACAAGATCGTTAGGAGCTTCCCCTCGATTGCGGCGTTTCTCGGCATCGAGGCGAGCGAGGAGAAAATAGCTGCGCCCGAAAAGAAGTCGTCGGCATCCGATTTGCTGGCAAGGCTGAAGGCAAAAGTTGCCGAGGCAACCGACGCGGCGCAGGAAGCGAAGGCTGCCGCGACAATGAAGATCGCGGAGGCAAAGGAGGAAGTGTCGGACAAGGGAAGCTCCATACTCAACCAGCTGAAGGAGAAAGTGGCCGCCGCGAGCAACAGAGCGAATCAAGCGGGCGAGCACTCGCCGAAAAATGAAGCGGCCGATACGCAGGAAACCTCCGCTTTGCCGGCGGAGCCGTTGACCGCGATGGAGCCCGTTGCGGTGCCGACTGACAGGGTGGCGGTCGGAGCCGATGGGGCGGAGACGACGAAGCAGAGCATACTGAGCAAGGGAATTTCCACGACGAAGAAAATCGCGATGCTCAATTCCTTCGCGGGCGCATATTACTATCAGAGGGAACTCGCGGGGGCGCGTATACTCCTCGATGCCGCGCTTCGCCTCGATGACCCGGAGGACGAGACGCTCCGCAATATGGCTCTAGTGGAGTATGAGCTTGGCAACAAGGAGACGGCGATGCAGTTTGCCGCGCAGATGCGCATAGCTGATTTCGTGCTGCTGCGCATATTGAGGGGCTAGCATGAGGGAGCATGAGCTCGCTTTATTCCTTCCGCTCGCGAATGATATGATGCTGCGTGTCCTGACGGTTGAGGCAAATGAGTATCTGCCACTGCTGCGCGCCCGCTACCCGAGGGCCGAGATTTTCGCGGTGACGGGCGACGAGGACGAGGCGCGGCAGGGGAAATATGATGAGCTGGATGTGAGCTTTGACATACTCGAC
>JAFTAB010000207.1 GCA_017458745.1 Schwartzia sp. (in: firmicutes)
CGGATCTGGGCTATGACGATATTGGCATAATAGATTACGAGAGGGGCATCATATTTGCGTTTGACGAGTCCCTCGATGACACGGAGGCGATTGGCCGGGCGAATGACTACGAAGAGCTTCTGGAAGCGAGCATTGAGGCTCATTGCCCCGAGGAAGATAAGAGCGAGGCTAGGGCGGCGCTCAGCATCGAGAAGCTGCGCGAGAAGGTCAGGAGCTACTCGGAATCGGACAAAGCGGCAATCTACGATTATTCGTATGACTACATCGACGGCAACGAGATGAGGCGCAAGCGCGTGCAGTTCTGCTATCTTGGCAAGTACACCGGCATGATATTCTATTGCCGCAGCGACATCACATCTCCTTATAAAAAAGGCAAAGAGCAGATGAGGCGATTGGAGGAGGCACTGGAGGCCGCGGAGCGGGCGAACGAGTCAAAGACGATGTTCCTCGCCTCGATAAGCCACGACATGAGGACGCCGCTCAACGGCATACTGGGATTCACTCGCCTAGCGATCGGCTCCGACGACATCGTGAAGCAAAAAGATTACCTTCAGAAGATAATGTTCTCGGGCTCGCTGCTCTTGTCGCTTGTCAACGACACGCTCTCGCTTTCGCGCCTTGAGAGCGGGAAGTACGTCCTCCAGCCGGAGGAGGTCTCATGGTCCGAGCTGATAGATGGCGTGGTTGTGCCCATATCGGTATCGGCGCAGGAGAAAGGCGCAGATTTCGTGACGCTCTTTGACAAGCCGCCAATGGCAAAAGTGCGCATTGACAGGCTGAAATTCCAAGAGATAATACTCAATCTCCTGTCGAACGCGGTCAAGTTCACTCCGCGCGGAGGGAAGATAACGTTCAAAATTGAATTTTTCGATGTGAATGACAAAACAGCGCGCGGGGGATGCAATACTCGCATCACTGTCCGCGACACCGGGGTGGGCGTGAGCGCGAAATTTATCCCGAAGATATTCGAGCCGTTTTCGCAGGAGCGCAATGAGAAGACACAGAATATTGCCGGCACGGGCCTGGGGCTGGCGATAGTGAAGAGAATCATAGAGCGCATGGACGGCAGGGTGAGCGTCACGAGCGAGCTGGACAAGGGAACCGAGTTCGTCGTTGAGCTGCCGATTGATTTCATAGACGGCGCCACGGACGGAGAGCGATTTGACGAGCAGGAGGTTGACTTCACTGGCAAGAGGGTCTTGCTCGTCGAAGATAATTTCCTCAACACCGAGATAGCAAAGACGCTGCTTGAGGAGAAGGGAATCACAGTCGATACTGCCGCCGATGGCGAGATAGCGGTCAGCATGTTCCGCGAGTCGCCATGGAACACATACAATGTCGTGCTGATGGATATCAGGATGCCAAAGATGGACGGCTATCAGGCGACACGGGAGATAAGGAGGCTCGAACGCCCTGACGCGAAAAAAACTCCGATAATCGCCATGACGGCGGACGCCTATGCCGAGGACATAAAGCGTTGCATTGACGTCGGGATGCAGGATCACATCGCGAAGCCGATCGACCCCATCAAGATGTTCCAGTCGCTCGCGAAATGGGTGAAATAAAACGAGAATTATTCGGCGGGAGTTTTAGCGAAGGTTAGCATCGGATAAAAAAAGATTGACAACGCATGAGGTGCTGTGGTAATATAATTAGCGTTGATTGCGGGGCAATCATATGAAAGTGGTCCAGTAGCTCAGTTGGATTAGAGTATTTGGCTACGAACCAAAGGGTCGGGGGTTCGAGTCCCTCCTGGATCACCACTCAATAAAATCAAGGCTTCGAGGCATTTTTCTCGAAGCCTTTTTTATGTCCATTTTTGCTATTTTTATCCTTATTTTATCCTTATCCTATCCTTATTACTTCCATCCCTTGTGCTTTCTGCTTTAGCCACTCTACGATAGCGTCATATACATAGTAGATGCGGTATCCAACGTCCGCAGCAACGCCTGTCATTTATTGACCGCCGCAAAGGCGGCTTAGAAAATACGGCATTCGCGACAACGCCCGTGAGATGGAATTGTGAAATAGGATATTGATAAAATTTGTAATAC
>JAFTAB010000208.1 GCA_017458745.1 Schwartzia sp. (in: firmicutes)
ACCGCGCGGCGTGCTTCCGCGACCTTGAAAAACTGCCGATGTCTCAGGATTACTCGTTGGCGTTTTTTGATTTAAACAGCCTGAAGAAAGTCAATGACTTGCAAGGCCACGGGGTGGGGGACAGGTTCATCATGACTTTTGCCGATATGCTCAGGGAGGCATTCGAGGCAAACGGGGGCACCTGCTACCGCGTCGGCGGTGATGAGTTCGTGGGGTTCGTGCCTCATGACGGCGACCTCTCCGTGGATGGCGCCGTGCTGCAGTTCGAGCATCAGAGGGTGGAGTACAACAAGAGGGATGACCGCATAGACAAAATGACAGTCTCGTACGGCATAGTCAAGAACGACCCGAAGAAGCCGCAGTCTTTCGATGTCCTTTTGAGCAAGGCCGACGATCTGATGTATGAGAAGAAGATGGCATACAAGAAAGCGCATTTCAGGGAGATGGAAGCCGACCGCGCTTTTATCAGGAACGATGATGACGAGTAAGCGGAATTACGAAATTATCAAAAATCTTTTCAATTAAAATAATCAAAGTATATTAAAATATGCTAGAATATTCTTGTGCGAACAGATGATAAAGGAATGGCATTTGGTGGAAACAGGTTCTAGGTCTCATCTTTTAGGATGATAGAAATCATTGGCGTGTTTGACGGATGGGAGAGCAATTATGGAGCGCGAATCTGCGAGGGCAATGGCCGAGGCTTTCGTAAAGGCCTTTTACACGCAAGGCAATATCCAGAGCATAATGGAGACTGCAGATCAAAGCATTGTCGCTTTTGGGCCGCAGTCGGTTTCGTTTGCCTTGGGCAAAGAGGCAGTGGCAAGGTGCCTCAAAAAGGAGCATGATCTTATATCGCCGTGCAAGCTTTTCCGCTCGCATCTGCGCGAGCGGAACGGCGAGCTGGACGAGGTGTCGGTGAACGGGGTCGTTGTCGTGCGCTCCAATTCCAGCGAGACACTGTTCCTGCATCAGATAACGCTGACTTATTGTCTCCGCGATAATGCGTACTGCCTCACGGGAATCCACATGATGCGCAACCTGCATCATGAGTCAACGTACCGCATGGTATACACGCGGATGCTCGCCAGCGCTGTCGAGGCCGACAAGTTGCGCTCGGGCGGCCGCGAGGTCGATGTCGTATCGACATACGCGCAGTCGGCTTTTGTCATTTACTCGTACGAGGAAAATGAGAGGAAGCTCGTGGAGTTTACTGACGACCTCTGGAAGATGCTCGATTATCCGACCGAGGAGGAGTTTATCGGCTCCACGGGCGGGGTCATGAGAAATGCCATGATTGAGAGCGACATCCCGAGAGTGCAGACGATAATAACTTCGCAGCTCGCCAAAAAGGACATCTACAAAGTGGAGTATCCGCTCCGGACTTATAAAAATGCGTCGCTCTGGGTGATGGAGTGCGGGCGGCGCGTGAAGGACGACGGCGGGCGGATTATTTGCTATGCCACGCTCATAGATATCACGCCGCTGAAGCAGACCTCCGAGAGGCTGCTTTATCAGATTTCGTATGATGACCTGACGGGGCTTTTGAATAAGACGGCTTTTTGCCAGATGACGCAGGAGATTCTCGCCAACAATCCCGATGAGGAATTTGAGCTGATGGTGATGGATATAGAGCGGTTCAAGGTCATCAATGATTTGTTCGGCGAGGAAACCGGCGACAAGATTTTGCGATATTTTGCCACATTCTTCAGGGAGACGAGCCTGCCCAACAGTGTCTTCTCGCGAATACACTCCGACAGGTTCATGATGTTTTATCCGAAGGGCAGTAATGACGGCAATCGCAGCCGATTCATAAAGTCGCTGAAGGTGCTGGCGGCAAGCTACACGCTCGGCTATCGTATATTGCTGCACTTCGGCATATACACGATACGGGATCACCACATGGCTGTCTCCTCGATGTGCGACCGCGCCATGCTCGCGCTGATGAAGGCGAAGCAGCAGGGCGTGCTCGACGCCGCCGAGTACAACGAGGCGATGCGCCATAATATTGTCGCGGAGCAGGGCATAATAAATGAGATGACCGAGGCACTCAGCAGAGGGGACTTCGTTCTCTTCATGCAGCCCAAATATGATGCCATGACGGAGCACATCATCGGCGCGGAGGCACTAGTGCGATGGAAGCACCCGACGCGCGGCATGATTTCCCCGTCGGAATTTATCCCTGTTTTCGAGCACAACGGCTTTATATTCCAGCTTGACCAGTTCGTGTGGGAGGAGACGGCGAGGCATATCCGAAAATGGATTGACGAGGGCCGCGATCCTTTCCCGGTGTCGGTCAATGTCTCGCGCGTGGACTTTTACTCGACGCAGCTCATTTCGATTATCGAGACAATCGTCAAGAAATACGATTTGCCGCCTGAGCTAATGGAGCTGGAGATAACCGAGAGCGCCTACACGGATAACCCGCAGCAGATCATAAACATCACGAAGCAGCTTCAGCAGCGTGGGTTCAGGATTCTCATGGACGACTTCGGGAGCGGCTACTCGTCGCTCAATATGCTGAAAGAGCTTCCCGTGGATGTGCTCAAGATTGACCTGAAATTCCTGGACGATCAGGGCGACAACAAGAAGGGCGGCAATATACTGAACTCCGTCGTGCGGATGGCGAAATGGATGCGCATGCCAGTCATTGTCGAGGGCGTTGAGACGCGCCAGCAGGTTGATTTCCTGCGAACCATTGGCTGTCATTCCATACAGGGATTTTACTTCTCGAAGCCAGTCCCGGTCTTTGACTATGAGGCGATGCTCGACAGGCAGCACAAGAATTTCGGCATTAATCCCATGGTCTCGTATGGCGCGAGGTGGCCCGACAAGAAGGACTTCGAGGAGCTGCTGAACCCGGATACGAATTTCAATCTCCTTTTCAATGGCATGCTCGGCGGCGTGGGGCTGTACGAGTATGACAATGGAGTCCTTGAGCTTTTGCGCGCGAACGACGCTTTCTTCAAGCTCGTGGAGGCATCTAGCGAGACGGTTCTGGAGAATGGCAGGAATATAATACCTTTCATTTACGAAGAGGACAGGGATAATCTGATTAACGCGATAGAGCGGGCAAGGGAGGGGCACGAGATTACTCAGTGCATCCTGCGTCGCCGTCTGCTCAACGGCAATATCAAATGGTTCCGCGTGAGGGCGAACATCATACTGGAGGATACGGGTCGCCTGCTCCTCTTCCTAGCGTGGGAGGACGCGTCGGAGGTGTACGAGATCCCGCTGCAGCTCCAGAATATGATTGACGGGTTCCCGGCGGGGCTGTCTATTGTGGAGATAAGAGACGACGTTATACGCGTGGTTTACATGAATCGCTGGCTGTGGGAGCTGGATGGCAGGACGGCTGATTCCTACAACAGGCAGATCCCGGTTGATTTCGTTGACCTCGTGGGGGATATGGCGAATCACTTTTTCGTGAATGAGGTCAATAAGGCCGAGAAGCTCAACGGGAAACCGTATAAAATCGAGTACCCGTTCACAAAGCCCGACGGCGAGGAAGTATGGCTCAGAGCCACGCTCAACGTGAAGCGAAGGGGCGACGGATCGCTCGTATGCTACTCGACCGTGTACGACATCACGGGCGAGCATCGCATGGACGAGGTGAAAAACTCGAACACGATGGCAGCTATAAACTCGAAAAGGGCAGCCGCCAATTCTTTTGAACAGCAGGCCGAGGATCTTGCCGCGCTCAGGAGATCACTCAGGCGGAAAGAGGCAATAACGCCTGAGCCGGTATGATACTGCTCGCTGTAAGAATTTTTATTCGATGCTTATGGGTAAATTCGATTATCATTGAATAAGTCTCATTTTATGATTGATTTTTGCTGACGGGTGAGGATATTTGGCTAACAATCGCATCAAGCTCATTGTATCCGATATTGACGGTACGCTGCTAACGAAACGGTATGAATTTGCGCCGGGCGTAGAGGAGGCTGTCGCCGAGGCGCGCGCGCGAGGCGTGATTTTCGTCGTTTGCACGGGGCGCATGCACGCCGCGGCGATGCGCTATGCCCGGATGCTTTCTCTCACCGAGCCGATAATCTCGTATAATGGCGCCGTGGTGAAGGAGCAGAACGGAGATGTCATCGAGGCATCATATTTTTCGCCGTCGCTTTTTGGGCGTTTGCTTTTGTATGTAGAGGCTAGGGGCTGGTACGCGCAGAGCTACGAGGATGACGAGTTTTACTATCCCAGGGCTATACCTGCAACTATAGAATATGAGGAAGCGAACAAACTGAAAGGCCATGAGGTAGGATTTGACGGAATGCTCAGCCGCTCGGCAAGAGTGCCGAAGCTGCTCGTCATGCGTGGCACAGCCGAGGAAACGGACGAGGCGCTCCGCGATATAAAGAAATCGTTCGACGGGGAAATACTCGCTGTAAAATCGACGGCGACATATATCGAGATAACCATGCCGGGCGTGAGCAAGGGGCATGGGCTGTCAGTGCTCGCGAGACGCTATGGCGTGAGCCTCGGCGAGACGATGGCCATGGGGGACGCGGGCAACGACATATCAATGATAGAGGCGGCGGGAGTCGGCGTCGCGATGGGCAACGCGACTGACGACGTGAAGGCAGCTGCCGACTTCGTGACCACGTCAGTGGATGATGGCGGCTCCGCGATGGCAATCAATCGTTTTGTGCTCGGAAAATGAGAATAATCGAATAAAAATTTGAGCGTGCTCGGTTCGCGATGAATCGGGCACGCTTTTTTATTGTACGAAAAAGGAGTTTTCTTGTCGGCGTCGAATAATATCATCATAAAATGAGACTAGATTCAGCGGGAGTTTTAACGCCCGTCAGCATCGGATAAAATTTGGTCGCAATGAGAGCGTGGGGA
>JAFTAB010000209.1 GCA_017458745.1 Schwartzia sp. (in: firmicutes)
CCATGCATACAGGAGCCTCTAATTCGCTTTGCTCATAAGAGGCTCCAATAACTGAATCTAGTCGAATTTACCCATTGCCTTATGGGCGCTTATCTCCCGCTTAAGAAGCGGGAGTATTAGCGCCCGTTAGCATCGGATAAATCAGTCTATCAGTGTCAGGAAAAACTCGACACGGAGAGACGAAAAAGAGCCGTCATGGTGTGCGAGCTGTTCATTAATTTCATTTGGAAAGATTTTCCTTCAGCAGCTCTTTTATCTTTGTGCTGAAGTCGGAGCCCTCACGCAAGTCGTCCTTCGTTATCTCTCCCTTGAACAGCTTTTCCATTATCTCGATGTATGTGCGGCCAAGCCCCCACGTTATCGTCGCGGCCGTGGCCCCGCTTATCACTCCGCCCACGGCCGTCCCGAGACCGGGGATGAGCTTGAGCAGTCCCGAGACCACCGCGCGGCCGACATACGTCGCGCCGGCGACGCCCAGCAGCCCCGAGACAAGTCCGGTCGCAAGGCTCGTCGTCATCTGTATTCCATAGACATTCGTGATGCGTATGAACATGGAAAGCTGGACGGGGACGAGAAGCGCCGCGTCCGATACTGGGAGCGGTGAGAACCCCGTGCCGAACGCCATCTTCACCGTCTGCTTTATGATATTCTCAGCCTCGCGACGCTTGAGCACCAGCGAGACACGCTGCGCATTTGTCCACGCCCTTCGCGCCGCCTCGGGGAGCTCGTTGATTGTCGCCTCGACCAGTTCCTTCACGCCGAAAGCTTTGAAGGTCTGATCCTCATCGACATACGACTCCGCCAGCACAATATTGACGTTTCGTACCGGCAGGCCGCAGCTCGCGATTATTCCCGCGAAAGTTTTCGCATGGCTTTTCAGATACGATTTCGTCAGCACCAGAAGCACGGGTATATCCGAGTTCTCGGCAATCCCTCTCACAAAGTCGCGCTCGACATCCTCGAACCTGTCAGAATTTGAGTCCACGCAGTACCACAGGCAGTGAATGAACTTGTCAGGGTCGCCTGCCTTCAGATTATCGTCTATTATCTTTTTGATGTCCGAGATTGTGCGCTCCTTCTTCTCCTCGTTCAGCTCCAGCCCGACGGTGTCATATATGCGGATGGGCACGCCCTCCTTTTCTATCAGCTGACATTCCTGCGTGACGGGACGCCCGGAGCCTGTCTCCGCAAGATGATCGCGAAAAGCCGCGTTGATAAGCGTCGATTTGCCTACCCCCGTCTTGCCTGCTATGATGATATTCACATGCCCCATTGACTTCATGTCGTCCTTGAAATCAGTCATCATCTTTTTTATCAAATCCTCCACGCTGGTGTAATCAAGCTCTTCATTCGCCGCCATAATATTCCCCTTTCATCTGCAAGGAAAAAATAACTGCCATGCGGGAAATAATCCCGCAAATATTTTAACAATTTTTTCTCCCGCTAACAAGAAAAATCATAACTCCATAATTATCTCAACTCAAAAATTTCTATCTAATAATCGGTAAACGTAAAATGCTTGATAAAAACAAAGGCGCATGATAAAATGGTATCAAATGATACTCACTTTGGAGACAATAGGTGGAAAATATACGAAGACTATGCGAAAGCTGCATGGAGACCCATGAAGTTCAAGTCGTTTCGCGGGAAGAACAAAATATTTTCAATGGGCAGACCGTGACGTATGAAGCAGTATATTATCACTGCGAAAATACGGACGAATATTATGCCGATGAAACGATGCTCGCCGAAAACGACGTGGCCATGAAGAACGCTTACAGAAAAGCGAAGGGGCTTCTTACGACAGATGAAATCATAGCTGTAAGAAAAAAATATAACATCAGCCAAAATAGTCTCTGCATCGTTTTAGGCTGGGGAGAAAAAACAATTCACCGATACGAAGGGCATCAAGTGCAGGACTACGCGCACGATTCCATCCTGCGGAAAATCAACGACGATCCGGAGTGGTTCCTCGCTCTCTTGGAAAAGGCGCGTCCCTCTCTGTCGCCCAACATATACAGCAAATGCCGGAGCGCCGGAGAAGCGTTATATACATCATGGAATACGGACGGCTTTATCGAAAATCAACCGGGCAAAGCTCAGATTATGTCGCTGGTGTGCTCACATAAAGGCGTAAAAAACAACACTCCGGCATCGTTCTATTATCAGGGAAAGGAAGAAGAACGTCTCAGCGCGTTACGGAATCTCATGGACACGATGAGCATCTCACTTCGTCAAGCTATGGAGGCCTTGAAGATACCGTCTTCCGAATATGAAAAATATGCAGCGGTCATGTAATGGACGCTGAATAAAAAAAACAGGGGATGCACATTCGCGTCCCCTGTTTTTTTATCATGATTCTTTTGAGCATTAAAAAGATATAAGGCATTTTTTCGTCTCCAAAGACTCAGACCTGTATCAAATGCCTGAACTTGCACTTGCCAACAAAAAACGGAAAAGATACCGCTCCTTTTTACAAAATCATCGGATAAAGCTCACGTTAATGCCCACAACTTTCATTCAACTTTTTATCCAGCCCAGCCGCTCAAATATCGGGATATATTGCAGCCGCTCGAGGAACGATGAGTAGGTATCCTCCGTGTGGAATATGGGTATGCGCTCTATCGCGTAGATGTTGCTCGCGCGGTCGACGTTGCCGTATTTTATCGTGAAGGCGCCAAGGTACCCGGCCTCACGCACAAGGCTCGCGATGTGGAGGTTGTACGTGCCTGTCGGGTACGCCACGAACTCCACTTTTTTGCCAAGCCGCTGCTCGATGTCCTTTTTCGAGTCCACCAGCTCATGCCTGATCTCCGCGTCGCTCAGCTCCGTCATTGAGCCGTGAGTCACCGTGTGCGACTCGATGTTCATCACCCCGCTCGCCTCCATCTCGGCGGCCTGCCCCCATGTTATGTAGCCCTGCTGCCCTCTGTCGAGAAAGCTCGTGATGACGAATATCGTTCCCTTGAAGCCATACTTTTTTAGAATCGGATACGCGTTTTTATAATTGTCATCATAGCCGTCGTCAAAAGTGATAATGAAAGGCTTCTCGGGCAGCTCCGCGCCCTCCTCGAACGCCTCGTAGAGGTCATGCGGCGTGATGCAGTTGAACCCGTTGTCCTTAAGATATTTCATCTGCTTGTCAAAATCATCGGGACGCACAGAAAGAGAAATATTCATATTGTCAATTTTATGATAATTCAGCACTATAATTTTAGGGCCATTCACGGCATCCAATCCTTTTGCCGAGGACAAATCGCTCGGGCTTGAGAGCACGAACGGCAAAAAGAGCAGGAGCACCAAGAACAGCACAATTTTCGCCGCGCTTATCGGCTCAACGAATCTCGGTGATGTTATCTTCATGTTTTCCTCCTCGTCTATTTCCACAGTCCTCTGCGCCGTCTGCGGCCATGCTTCAGGAACATCGCCACGCATATTAGCGCGATGACGGCGGCCATTATCTCGCCGCGGTGAAGCCCCGACGCGGTGGACAGGTAGAACCTGCCGCAGCCAAATCGCACGAGCGCGGCGGCAGCAACCGAAAGAAAAAACACCCCGCCATTCTCAAACATGGTGCCGTGCGACTCGGGCACGGTGAGCATAATCGTAAGCAGGAAAACCGCGCACATCAGGATTGTCTGATAGAGCGCGATGGGCTGAAAATATTCATAGCCCTCAAAGCCCGGCGGCCGATAACCGTACTCCACGTACTCGGCGAGGGACGGGTCATCGACGCTTGGCATCAGCACAGGATTGCCGACGACAATCTGCAAGATGAATCCAAGGAAAGCGTAAAGCGCGATCATGAATGTCACGGCGGGCGCCAAGACATCAAGCCACCTGAGAATCGAAAAATCCTCCCGCGAGCCGACTATCATGAGCGCGACGAAAAGCCCGATCGCCGCCCCGTAAAACGAGAAGCCTCCCTCCCAGAACCGCAGCACGCTCAAAGGAGCGGCGACATACCGCTCATAGTGCAGCGCGCAATAAAGCAGACGCGACATCAAAATTCCAAGCGGGATGCCCCAAAGAAAAATATCAAAAGCGTATGGAAACGGCTCATCGTACATCCATGTCGACCACCACGGGATCAGCATGGCCACGATTAGGCCAAACGCCACGGCGGTGCCATAAAAATAAAGCGGCGCGCCGCCAAATGTGAATGCAACCAGCCCCATGAGAACACACCTCAAAAAATCAGTAAGTCATTTTTTCGCCTGAGAACTATGCGCCAATAGAAATCTGGTCCCGAGTATGACCGCGACAAAATCATCGACGGGCCTTGGCGGCACCATCATAGTCGTCGGCAGCAGCCTCCGCCACCCCGAGGGCGGATTGGCTCGCCAGTATTCGCGTCTCGCATCGTCAGTAGTGCGATATTCGTCAACGACAATTATCTCAATCATAGGCGCGGCATTTTGAATCGTCATCACGGCATTGCCGCTCGTCGTCCCATTGCCAATGACAAGCCGCCCGCAGGAGAACTTCTCAGCGTATCGGGCTACCACGTCGCCGAGTGTCTCGGTCGATATGACCTCCTGCTTCAAAATTTTAATTTCATCGCCCTCGCGTGAGAGCGCCGCGACCCCGCACTTCTCCCGCCCTGGGTCAACCGCAATCAAAGCGACCTCGCTCATAAACAATCCAACATTCCCTTTATCATTCCTGCTCGCTTTCAAGTTTCAAAATCAGGCGAAGCGGCCCGAGGGCGTTCGTGTCCTCCCTCGCGTATGCGCTGAGTATGATCTGGCCCTTTATCGGCATGATTGCCTGCGCCACATCATAGAACTGCGAGCCCTCCATCACGCCGATTGAGCCGCTGATCGGGTCAGGGAGTATCCCCTTGGCCTGCGCCGCGGAGTTCACGTCGCGAAGGAAGCTCATTATAGTGCTCTCGACCTCATCCCTGTCATTGCCCTTCATCGTGAAAGGCCTCGCTATGATGAACTCGTTCTGCTTGTAAATGATGCTGTTCTTGAATAGCTGAAGATTAGTCCGCACCGGCTCGCCTGTGACGAGATTGCCTGCCGCCACTATGCGCACTACCACGTCTCCGTCGGTCTCCGCGATCGTCTCCGCCGCCTTCTCATACTCCGGCTGATAAATCCAAACCTCGCTGCGCTCGTCGTTCACCCCGAGACGCTGTGCCGCGCTCCTGTTGGCAACCTGTATGAGGGAGCCCATGTCATTCAGCACGTCCTCGACCGGGCGATTGCCCTCGACTATGCCGGCGGAAAGCACCTCTCCGGCCTTGAAGCTTATCTCGCCCTCGCGCATAATCTGAAGCCCCTCGCGCAGGTCGTTGTTGCGTTTCTCAAGCTCCTTGTTCTCATTGCCAAGCGACTCATTCTGAAGGGCGAGCGTCTTGTTCTGCTCCGTCAGCGTGTCGCTCTCCTTGGCGAGCTCATCATTCTTCGCCGTCAGCGCCTTTTTCTCGTCCTCCAATGCCCTGGTGCCCGCCTCCAGCTTTTTCGTGTCCTCCTCCAGCTTTTTCTGCTCGTCGCGGAGCTTATCGACCTCGCCCCGGGATTTCGCAAGAGCCTCGTCCGCTTTCTCACGCTGCGCCTCGGCGGACTGGAGACGCGAGCTTGTGTCGGCGAGGCGATCCTTTGTCTCGGCTATAGTCCTGTTCATTTGCTCCATGCCAAAAAGGGCAGTCCGCACATTTTCCGACGCGACCGCGAGCGCTATGAAGGTCAGCGTCGTTATGCAGATGCCCGTTACGATAGTGACAATGATGGAGGTATGGCGGGGGCGCAGCCCAAAGAGCGACAGTTTTTTCTTGCCCACCTTTGAGCCCACGCGATCGCCGATAAGCGCGATGACCCCGCCCATGATGACGAGCACCGCGATCAGAAGAATACCGTACAACTTTGCCACCTGCCTATGGAAATCAATTTACACCCGTTTGCCGTCTTATCGACATTTGAAGAACGACTTCGTCCCCGCCGCAATCCGCTCATTCATAGCAGCCCGTGGACTGCCCGAATGTGATTGCGGCAATACACGATTCCAAAAACTTTTTGCCTCATCCGACAATATCCGGCTTGTCACCTTGACGCCCTGCGCATGAGGTACATCCCGACAAAAAAGCATATTATGTTTGGAATCCAAACCGCTATTATCGCGGGGACTACTCCGCCCTGCGCGAGAGCAGAGTTCATCGTCATCAGTGCATAGTAGAAGAATATCACGATGATGCTCACCGCGAAGCCACGCGAGGATGAGGAGCGCGTCGGCTGCACGCCGAGCGGCACCGCTATGAGAGTGAACAGGAAGCTCGCGAAAGGCACGGTGACCCTCTGATAATACTCCGCCTCAATCTTGCGCGTGTTGACGAATTTCTCAGCCAAAATTTTTATCTGCTGATTGAGCTCGCGTATAGTCATCTCGTCGAGACGCTTCTGAGCCCTGACGATGTCGCGCGGGCTCTCATGCACCGGCAACACCTGCGTGTCAAATTTCATGACATGATGCGACGCGCCCGTCCCCGGGGCCGGAATGTCATATATGGTGCCGTTGTACATCGTCCATTGCGTGCCCTGCCACTCGGCATACTCGGCGTCCTCGACATGGGTGGCCTTGCCGTTGCTGAAAAGCTGGAGCGACACGCCCTCCATGCGCTGCGTCGTCTGGTCATAGCGACGCGCATAAATCAGGCGATTTATTTTTCCGTCGCTGATGTCCTTTATGACGATGTGCTCCTGCGACTCCGGCGACGTGTTGCCCTCGATTTCATAATATACCACGTTTCGATAAGCGGTATTGGACCACGGCACAATATACTCATTGAACCACAACGCGAAAACGCTGACAAAGAAGCCCATCAGGAGCGCCGGCATTGAAATACGCAGGAAGCTGATGCCGCATGATTTCATCGCGGTTATCTCGCTCGATGCCGAAAGGCGGCCGAATGCGAGCAGGCTCCCCAGCAGCATTGACATTGGAAAAGTCCAAATCACAATGCCCGGAAGGCTGAAAACAAATATTTTTAGGACAGACGAAAACGACGCGCCGTACTCAGTGATGAACTGCGCGATTCGAAAGAGCGTCCCCGAGCCGATGAACACGACCGAGAAAGCGCATATCCCAAACATGAAGGTTGAAAAAACCTCACGAAAAATGTATCGGTCAAGAATACGCATGAAAAAACCTCTTACAAAGTAAAATTATCACCAAGGTAAAATTTCCTGGCCAAATCATTGCTCGCGACTGTCTCGCGGTCGCCCTCAAGCAAAATCTCGCCCTCATTCATGATGTATGCCCTGTCCACGATGCGAAGCGTCTCACGGACATTGTGGTCGGTGATGAGTATGCCGATCCCGCGCTTGCGGAGATACTCTATTATGCCCTGAATGTCCGCCACGGCAATCGGGTCAACTCCCGCGAACGGCTCATCGAGCATGATGAACCGCGGCTCTATCGCGAGACAGCGGGCAATCTCGACGCGCCTTCTCTCGCCGCCCGACAGCTCGTTTCCCTTCCTGTCGCGCACGTGAGCGATATGGAACTCCTCCAAAAGCGCGTCCATTTTCTCCCTGCGTTGCCGCTGCGTGAGCTTCGTCGTCTCCAGAATAGAGCGCAGATTATCCTCGACCGTGAGCTTTCTGAAAATCGAGGCCTCCTGAGCCAGATACGAAAGCCCCATCGATGCCCTCTCGGGCATAGGGAGCGACGTGACATCCTTATCGCCAATATATACCCTGCCCAGCGACGGATGCTCAATCCCTATTATCATGTAGAAGGTCGTCGTCTTTCCTGCACCGTTGGGTCCCAAAAGCCCAACTATCTCGCCTGTCTCCACATGAAGCGAGACATTATTCACGACAGCCCTGTGCTTGAATCTTTTAACAAGATTTCTCGTCTCGATATACAAAATTATTGTGCTCCTGTCGTCTCTGCCTGCCCCTGCTCATCCAAAAAAACAGTGAGGCGCGCGCTGCGCAGCATATTATTGTCCTGTATGCCCCACGCGTTGCCCGTTAGTACGAGCTTGCCGCTCTCCTTACCGAAATATTCCGCTTCATCGCCGCCGCCCTCGAAATTTTTCGGCGGGCTCACGATATAAGCATTGCCAACGCCCCTCGCGTGATTATCCTTCGTCCAGCCCTCCATGTAGTCAGCGGAAAAGCTGCCGTCCTTCGTCGTGACCGTGCCGCCCCGCTCCATGCGCACATACTCCTGGTCGGTGTAGTACTCGACAATCGGGCCGACAAACGATTGATCCTCCTTCGTCGCGTGAACATTTCCCTCCGCGACAATCTGAGTGTCCGAGATCATCCTCACCTCGTCGCAGACAAGGTGCAGCTTTTCGCTGTCAGCCACGACGCCTCCCGTCACATAGCCCGTGCTGGTCTTCGTGTTATACACGGCCTTCGCCCCGGTCGCCGTGGATTTACCCTTTCGCATAAACACATTGCCGGTCGCGGTCATCTCGCCCGTCTTGGTGTTATAAGCGACCTCGTCGGCGCGCAGCTCCGAGGAATTTTCCTCTGGCTCGGCGGCAAGCGCGGATGCGGAAACAATAAGCGCGGCCGATGCAAAAAGAGCCATGATTTTTCTCTTATTAAACAATACCATTTTCAACCACCCTTTTCATTTTCTTACGATTTTCGCGTTGCCCTTTACAGTGAAATCGGTGAAATTTTCACTGGCCTCTATCATGTCGCCTGTGGCCTCCATGCCCGGCTTTGTAATCTTGGCGTTTCCCGTCGCTGTGAGTCTATCCTCTTCCGCTTTCCAATCGAGAGAATCGCTCTCGAGCGTCATCTCATCGCTTGTGTTGCCCTTGACCCCGCCCGTGAGATTCACTTCCTGAGTGCCGGGAATATATCTTCCCTTCGGCGCGGTGAGCGTGATTGTCACTCCGTCGCTTCGGTAATACTTCGCCGCCACATTCTTCAGGTCAACCGTCTGAGCCTTTGCCTCAGTCTGGAGCACGTCGGCCGTGAGCTCCCAGAGAAGTCTCCCGTCCTTTTCCTCCCTGATGGTGCTCCTGCCATACTCCATGGTGACCTCTTTTTTTTCACTCGGCTCTTCGGGGGGCTGCGGCGAGGTCACCACCGCCCAAACTGTCAGGGCAACCAGCAGCACTGCTCCCACGCCAATCACATATTTTATTTTGCTATCCATCTGCGGGACTCCCCTCCTCCGCTTTGATGTCGATCGCCTTCGTCACATGATGCTTCTGCTGGCGCTGCTCGGGAGGCGTGTTCCATCTCTTCTGAAACCAAAGCCACTGTGTAGGGTGCTCCCTTATGACACTCTCAAGTATGCGCGTCATTTTGAGAGTCAGCTCAAATAAATCCCTGTCGCTGTCGCCGTGATCCTCATACCTCATAACCTCACCAATAATGACCTTATGTTTGCCATCCGGCTTCCTTATGATGAAGCACGGCAGCACGGGCGACTTGAACTTCTTTGCGAATACAGCCGGCCCCATCGGCGTCGACGCGGTCTTGCCAAGAAAATCTATAAACGCGCCGCCCGGGCCCGCGTCTTGGTCGGCGAGAAATCCCAAAATTTTTCC
Source organism: Schwartzia sp. (in: firmicutes) (assembly GCA_017458745.1). GTDB lineage: Bacteria > Bacillota > Negativicutes > Selenomonadales > Selenomonadaceae > RUG024. The sequence goes on from JAFTAB010000209.1 coordinate 9,530, forward strand.
CTTTTTAAGGGCGCGCGCGGCCGCCAAAAGCTCGCTCGTGCCACGCGAAAAAATCTCAACGTCAATAGTCGCCCTCAGGTCGTCCAGCACCCGCGTGTACTGCTGGTTAGGCTGCGGCTTCGCTATCGCCGTGACCGGAAGCCCCGACATAGTGAAAGCTGCCGAGAGCCATTCCCATGTCCCCACGTGCCCGGTAAGCACGACAACGCCGTGCCCCTCCGAGAGCGCGTCTTTCATCCGCTCAAGATGGTCTATTTCGATATAGTCATGAAAATTCTCTTTGCTCAGATGCGGCATATAAAGAATCTCAAAAACATTTATCCCCAAATTTATGAACGACTCTCGCACGAGATGGCGGGCTCTTTCCTCGTCAACACCGAGTCCCTGCATCATCTGTTTTACTGCCCGCTCACGCTGCCGCTTTATAAACCTGTTATAAAGAATACCTGCCCCGCGCCCCATTGTCAATAGAAATGAATGAGGAAGAAGGCACACGATGCGCGACAGCATCATCAAAGCATGATAAATCATCTGAAAACCACACGCTCACTTATAAGGAAGCAACGATTATTTCATCGTTTCCATCAAAATAATTCATCCATCAGGGCATCCCATCTGCCCTGAGCCTTTAGTATAAATTCGATTGCCTCACGAATCGCGCCGTGGCCGCCGCGTTTTTCGGTAACCATGTGGACGCGCGACTTCACTTCGTCCGTCGCGTCCCCCACCGCTATCGCGAGCCCCACCTTTTTCAATACCGGTAGGTCATTCAAATCGTCGCCTATATACGCGATGTCCTTGTCCGATATGTTATATTTTTCCTTCAGGTCGGCGTACGCTTTCCTTTTGTCAACCACCCCCTGCGTGACGCTCTCGATGCGAAGCTCCTCCGCACGGTTTTTCACGATTTCCGATTTGCGCCCCGTGATAATGGCGGTCTTAAAGCCGACATGATGCCAAAGCGCGATGCCCATGCCATCCTTGCCGTCAAAAGTCTTGAAAAGCTCGCCCCGGCTTCCGATGTTAATGGCTCCGTCAGTCATGGTGCCGTCGACATCCAGTACAATCATGCGAATATTCCTTGCACGTCTTTCATTTTCACTATCATTCATGTCACACAACTCCTTGGCGCAAGAGGTCAGTCAAATGGATGATTCCGACAGGCACACGGTTTTCATCGACCACGGGCAGCACCGTGATAGGACGCGGCTTGTGTTTTTCCATGACGGACAGAGCCGACGCCGCGAGCTGCTCCTTTTTGACTGTAAGCGGCGACCTCGTCATGAAGCTCTCCACGGACTCATTTAAGAACTCGCTCCCCTTCTCCAGGCAACGCCGCACATCGCCGTCAGTGACGAGCCCGATGAATTTGCCCTCATCGTCGACGACCGAGGTAGCGCCGACGTTCTTCGCCGTCATGACGAACAGAGCCTCCTTGGCAGTCTTCTTGTAATACACGGTCGGGTTCTCCTCGCCCGAGTGCATGATATCGCCGACCGTGAGCAGCAGGCGACGACCGAGCGAGCCGCCGGGATGAAACATGGCGAAATCCTGAGCCGTGAAATTTCTCGCGGCCAACAGCGCCATGGCCACCGCGTCCCCCATGGCGAGCGCCGCCGTCGTGCTGGCCGTCGGCGCGAGCCCCAGAGGGCACGCCTCACGCTCCACGCCGGCGTCAATGAAATAATCAGAATTATGTGCCAGCGTCGAATTTCGATTGCCGCAAAGAGCAATGATTTTAGCTCCTATGCGGCGAATAATCGGGAGTATATTCACTACCTCGTTCGTCTCTCCGCTGTTCGATATCGCCAGCACGACATCATGCGGCGTGACCATTCCGAGGTCGCCGTGAAAAGCCTCCGCCGGGTGCATGAAAAACGACGGCGTTCCGGTGCTGGCGAGCGAAGCGGCAATCTTTTTCCCGATGTGCCCCGATTTTCCCATGCCGGTGACAACGACGCGAGCCTTGCAGGAAAGAATTTCCTTCACTGCCGACTCAAATTCATCATCAATGCGCGGCACTAGCTTTTGAATAGCGTCAATTTCTATCTCAAGTGTTTCGGTTGCCTTATCCTTTATCAGCGACAACAGCATCGCCTCCCTCTTGGCGTCTCCCCATGCCGGGGAGGTATGCAATCACGCAAGCTTCGGTCTTACTACATTATAAATCGACAGGCAGTCCTTTAGCAAATCCTCAAGCCTGTCAAGGTAGAAACTGTTCGGCCCGTCGCAAAGAGCCTCCTCGGGATTGTCATGCACTTCCATGAAAAGAGCATCGACTCCCGCGCCGACGGCTGCCCGCGCTAAGTACTCTATGTACTCGCGGTTGCCGGCCGAGCACGAGCCTCCCCCGCCCGGAAGCTGAACGCTGTGCGTCGCATCGAACACAACGGGGTAGCCAAACGAGCGCATGATAGGAAAGCTTCTCATGTCAACGACAAGATTATTGTACCCGAATGTCGCGCCGCGCTCCGTGAGCAGGATATTAGAGTTGCCTCCCTCGAGCAGCTTGTCAACGACATTTCTCATATCATTCGGGGCGAGGAACTGCCCCTTCTTCACGTTGATGACCGCGCCTGTGCGGGCAGCCGCATTGATGAGGTCGGTCTGCCTGCACAGGAAAGCGGGAATCTGAAGCACATCGACGACCTTCGCGACAGGCTCGGCCTGTGTCTCCTTATGTATATCCGTTACGACGGGGACCCCCAGCTCTTTTTTTATCGTGGCGAGCATCTCCAGCCCCTTTTCAAGGCCGGGGCCGCGAAAGCCGTTAAAAGACGAGCGATTCGCCTTGTCAAAGGACGCCTTGAAAATATACGGTATCCCGAGGCGAGTCGTGATGTCCTTTATCGTCCGACCTATGAAAAGGCAACGCTCCAATCCCTCCAGCACACAGGGACCTGCCATCAGGACAAGCGGATTTCCTGCGCCAATCTCAAAATCTGCAACCTTAACGGTATTCATATTATCATGCCCCCTAAAAAATGTTATGCCAATAGATGATGACGAATATCTTTTTGCGGCAAATATTATTCGCCCTGCATATTTTTGTAAATCTCGTTGACTTTCCTCAAATCTTCTTCAGTATCGACGCCCACGAATTTCGCTTTTGTCTCTATCACCTTTATCTTGAAACCATTCTCAAGCGCGCGGAGCTGCTCCAGGCTCTCCGCCTGCTCACCGGGCGTCGGCGCGAGCCCTGCAAATCTCAACAGGAAATCACGCCGATACGCGTATATGCCGATATGCTTGTAGACCTTCGCCTTGCCGGGGACGCGGGGGAACGGAATAAGGGAGCGGGAAAAATAGAGGGCGCATCCGTTTTTGTCGGTGATGACCTTCACGTTGTTCGGATTTTTCTGCTCGTCCTCGTCTGTGATTTCCGTCATCACCGTCGCCATTGAGAGCGCATCGCCGCCCGCGAGTGCCTCGCCCAGCTCGTCGATAAGCGTCGGCTCAATGAGCGGCTCATCGCCCTGCACATTTATGATGATGTCAATGTCGTCATATTTTTCCGCTACCTCCGCGAGCCTGTCAGTGCCGGTAGGGTGATCGGGCCTCGTCATAATAGCCTTGCCCCCGTTTCGCTCGACGGCGACCTTTATCCGCTCATCGTCTGTCGCCACTATGACGCCCGAAAGAGTCTTGGCCTTGGACGCCCTCTCATAGACGCGGCAGATCATCGGCCGTCCCGCTATATCCTTCAGCGGCTTTCCCGGGAGCCTCGTCGACGCATAGCGGGCAGGAATGACGCATAGTATCCGCATTATTCATTTCCTTTCTTTTTTCCAATATTTTCTTTCAGATTCGACTTCAGCATATCCCAAAATTCCCCGGCGCCGTCACCGAATGATACCTCCACGCCCAAAACGTAAATCGGTATCGGGCCGAACGACTCGATTATCTTATTATCGCGCTTGAACGGCGGCATCGGCATCTTGACGGCATCCTTCTCCGTTATTACTATCGCGTCCGCCTCAAGATTGATTGCCTGACTGGTCGCGTCAAATATCTCATCGACAAGATAATCATGATGGTCGGGAAATCTGAGCGACTCCACCACGATGATGCCAAGATCCGCTATGGTCTGCTCAAACGATGCCGGGTTGCCTATAGCGGAGAGGGCCATGACGCGTTTCCCCTCAAGCTCCCTTATATCGATGCCGACGCTTTTTATATTCCTGTTCCAATCGGAAAGCTCTATGAAGCCTTTAGGATGATGAATGCTCTCAACTATGAGCGCATGATTGTTTTCCTCGCGCACGATTTTCCTGATATATGCGCGTGACGCGTCGCTCGCCTGATCCACTTTCGTCACCAGGCAAACGTCAGCCCTGTCTATGTGCGAGATCGGCTCCCGCAGTGTGCCGCGCGGCAGCATATAGCCGTTGCCAAAGACATTGACGGCATCGACAAGCAGTATATCCATGTCGCGCTCAAGCTGCCAATGCTGATAGCCGTCATCAAGGATGGCGACCTCCGCGCCGAAATTCTTTATCGCGTAATTACCCGTGACATATCTGTCGGTGCCGATCAGCACAGGCACATCGGGCAGATGCTTGGCGAGCATGTACGCCTCGTCGCCAGCCTCCTCGGGGCTCAGATGAACCCTGATTCCATCGGAGACAATGCCCACGTCTCCATCCCATTTCGCCCTGTATCCTCGGTTAAGTATCACGACACGGTAGCCCATCTCATGTATCTCATGCGCCAGTCTTTGAGCCGTCGGAGTCTTGCCCGTGCCGCCCACCGTGATATTGCCAAGGCTTATGACGTACATCCCGAGTCTTTTTTTGCTGAAAGCTCCGACCTTGAAGCCGAGCAGCTTCAAATTCACCAGCGCGCGATAGATAATCGAGAAAATATAGAGAACGGCGATTACCACGGACTCAAAAAAGCCGTGAGCCTCCTTGCTGTGAATGAGCTGGAAAAAATACGTCTGGAAATTTTCAATCTTGTCCGTCGACTTTATTATGCCCGAGGCAAGACGCTTTTCCTCAACCTGGTCGAGCATTTCATGGAGCAGCATGGCGGATTTTCTGGCCGCGCCCTTGTTCTCCTCGCAGATGGCAAGCGTCTCGCTCTCCATGCGCATACGCTCATCGGGGTCATCAAAGAGGCTCTTGACCGATTCCACCAGCTCATCGGCATTTCGCGCCGTGATCACGGCGTTTCGCTTTGTGAAGAGCGCATGTGTCTCCTTGAAATTGAACATATTGAAGCCGACTATGATGGCCTTGCCGTGCGCCGCAGGCTCAAGTATATTGTGCCCGCCGTGAGGGATCAGGCTGCCGCCGACATATATGACATCGCCTATGCTGTAGACCTTTCCCAGCTCGCCAATCGTGTCGAGTATCACTATGTCGTGCCCCGTCGAAGGATGCTCCGACAGCTCCGTCCGCTTGGCGACCTTGAACCCCGCATTCTCGCAGAGGAAAATCACCTCGCTCACGCGCAGCAGCTCACGCGGCGCGATGACGAGCTTCGCGTTTTTATGGGTCTCGCGTATCGCCTCGAACGCCTTCAGCACCGGCTCCTCCTCGCCGCGATGCGTGCTCCCAGCGAGGAATATCCCGTCATTATCCGTCAGCCCCATGTCGCGCAGTATCTTATTTTTCTCGCTTTTGCTTACATTTGTATACGTCTGGTCAAACTTCGTGTTGCCCGTTACTATGACGAGATTCGGATTAGCCCCGAGGCGGATTATATGCTCCGCGTCGATAGGCGACTGCATCGCAAATTTCGTGACCGTGCCGATCATGTCATCCAGCAGGCTGTGAAGATGATGATACCTCCTGACGCTTTTGTCGCTGATGCGGCCATTGACCATCATCACGGGGATGCGGAGCTTGCGACACGCCTTCAAAAAATTCGGCCACAGCTCCGTCTCGACCGGCAGGTACACGCGCGGGAGTATCCGCCTCACCATGTGCGCCGCCAAAAACGGCAAATCAAGCGGAAAATATATTATCGAGTCCGCGTCCTTTATTATGCGGTTTGCCATCTCATAGCCGCTGGCAGTGACGACGGAGACGAGAATAGGATTCGTAGGAAATTCCTTGCGAAATTCCTTTATGAGCGGGCTCGCCGCCACGACCTCGCCGACTGAGGCCGCGTGAACCCATATGCAGTTTTTCTTCGCGACCTTCGCAAGCTCCTCATCCGATATAAAACCCAGCGACTGCTTTATGCGCTCGACAAAGCCTCGCTCGCGGATTGCCCGCACCATAAAAACGGGTATGATGAGTATGACAACTATTATTGCCGCGATATTATAAAGAATTTGCATTAAAAAGGAGTCCCTTTCAGATTTCCCTTGTTGAACTGTATGTTATACAGATTGCTGTAAAGCCCGCCCGCGTCAAGAAGCTCCTCGTGCGTGCCATGCTCCACTATGCTTCCGTGCTCTATGACATAAATCTGATCCGCGCCGAAAATCGTGGAGAGCCTGTGCGCGATGACAAACGACGTGCGCCCGACCATCAGTCGATCCAGCGCCGCCTGCACTATCTTCTCGCTCTCCGTGTCAAGGGCCGAGGTCGCCTCATCCAGTATCAGTATCTGCGGGTCCTTCAGGATCGCGCGCGCAATCGCTATGCGCTGGCGCTGGCCGCCCGACAGGTTCAGCCCGCGCTCCCCTATCTTCGTGTCATATCCGTCGGGGAGCTGCATGATAAATTCATGGGCGTTGGCGTCCTTGGCCGCCTCGACAATCTCCTCATCGGTCGCGTCCAGGCGACCGTACCGTATATTCTCTCGCACAGTCTGCGAGAAAAGCATCGTCTCCTGGGGCACCATTCCTATTTGCCCGCGCAGCGACGCGAGCGTCACGTCGCGAATATCATAGCCGTCAATCTTTATCGTCCCGCTCGTGACATCATAAAAGCGCGGTATGAGATTGGCTATTGTTGACTTGCCCGCGCCCGACGGCCCCACGAAAGCTATCATCTCCCCGGGGCGAGCCGTGAGCGACAGATGACTGAGAGCCGGGATGCCCTCCTTGTACTCGAAAGAGACATCCTCGATCGAGACATTCCCCTCCACCTTCGGGAGGTCTCTCGCTCCCTCCTTGTCCTTTATCGACTCGGGCAGGTCGAGCACGGAAAACACGCGATCGGCGCCGGCCATCGCCTTTTGAATATTGCCATAGACGCGGCTGATGCGCTTGACGGGGTTCGCGAGATTAACGGCGTAAGTGAGAAAGGCGACAAGCGCGCCCGCCGTGATGCGGCCATTGACCACCTCGTAACCGCCGAACCACACTATGACCGTCACCGCCACCGCGGCGAGGAACTCCACCGTCGGCGTCAAGAGGCTCATCTGCTGCACATTTTTCATCTCGGCCTTGAAATTGAGCTCATTCTGATTGTGAAATCGCTCATTCTCATATTCCTCGCGCCCGAACGACTTCACGACGCGCACTGCCGATATGCTCTCCTGCATCATGGACGTTATGTCCGACAGCCTCTCCTGAACGACCGTGCCGGATTTCTTGAGCTTGCGCCCAAAAATCTTCATCGCCTGCCCGACAAGGGGGACAGTGATGAGCGTCAAAATGGAAAGCTGCCAATCGAGCATCACCATCATGACAAGCGAGCCGAAAAAAATCGAGAGCTCCGTGAAAAGCTCAATGAGCCTGTCCACGAGCGCGCTCTGAAGCGCGGCCACGTCGTTCGAGATATAGCTCATTATCTCGCCCGTCTGATGAGTGTCGAAATACGAGAGCGGCAGACGCTGAATTTTTCTGAACAGCACATCGCGCACATCTATAATAACACGTTGCCCGACAAAAGACACGAGATAACTTTGACCGTAATAAAAAACACCGCGAATGATGAACGTGACAATGATGCCGACGGCAATGAGATTAAGCATCTCCATGTCCTTCTCTGCGAGCACCTTGTCAATCATGTCCTTTATGATCCACGGCAGATAAAGGTTCGCCCCGGCCGCGACGACTATACATACGACAGCCTCAACCAGCCGACGCATATATGGTTTTATATATGAAAGAAGACGAAGGTAATTTTTCATTTATATGCCTCAAATATTTTTTATCCGATGCTAACGGGCGCTAAATCTCCCGCCTCTTATGCGGGCGATAAGCGCCCATAAGGCAATGGGTAAATTCGACTAGATTCAGTTATTGGAGCCTCTTATGAGCAAAGCGAATTAGAGGCTCCTGTATGCATGGGGACGCGAAAGCGTCCATCGTAGGGAGTAAAAAACTCCCACTGAATAAGTCTCATTTTATCCGATGCTCAATTCCTTGCAGCCTTTACGATCAGCTCCGCTGCCCGTCTGGCCGCTCCCGGCTCGCCCAGCTTCGCGCACGCCGCCCGCAGCTTTTCCACCACTCCCGCGCGGTGATGCGGATCCTTCCAGAATTTCTCCGCTTCCTCAAAAATCCTCGTCGGGTTGACATCGCCCTGCAAAAGCTCGGGCTGAATCATCTCGTCCGCGAGAATATTCGGCAAGCTGAAAAATTTTATCTTCACAAACAGCCACGCGAGCGCGTAGGAAATAGGAGAAAGGCGATACAGCACGATTGACGGCAACCCGAGCAGTGCCGCCTCCAGCACGACAGTGCCACTGGTCGCAATCGCAAAGGCCGATACCCCCATGATATCATAAGTGTGCCCATATGTCAGCACGACATTAAGACCCGAGGCGGAAATCATTTCTTTAATCATGACGTCATCCATATTAAGCGCGACTGGCAAAAAAAATTTTGCGTTGGGCTTTTCAGCCTTTATTTTTTTTGCGGCCTCCAGCATGACCCCAAGCAGGAGCGAGATTTCCTGCCTGCGGCTGCCGGGCAACAAAAGAATCGGATAATCGTCACCGCCAATGCCAAAAAAACTTTTCGCTTCGTCTCTCGTCATCGACATTTTCACCGTGTCAACGAGCGGATTGCCGACGAAATGAATATTGGCGCCCGCCTCCTCATACGGCCTCGTCTCAAACGGAAAAATCGAAATAAATTCCTTGGCGAGCGGTGCGCACGACTTGGCGCGACCCTTGCGCCATGCCCACGCCGAAGGGGGGATATACGAGAGAACGGGGACATTGAGCTTCCTCGCCCTCTTAGCAAGACGCCAGTTGAAATCAGGATAGTCAATCAAGACCAGCAAATCAGGCCGCTCTTTTTTCATGAGCTCCGTCAGCGCATCGAGCAGCCAAAAAATCTTGCGGAGATTTTTTGCGACCTCCCAGAATCCCATCACGCTGTAATCTGCAAGGTCATACGCGACAGAGACTCCCGCGTCCCTCATCTGCGCCCCACCGAACCCGATAAGCTCCGCATCCGGGCAAAGAGAGCGCACCTCGGAGGCGAGCCGTGCGCCATGAAGATCTCCCGAGACCTCCCCCGCCGAGAACATGATCTTCACTCCGGCTCACCTCCTCAATAATAAAACAACAAAAATCTACACAACCAAACTGAAAAATCAGCGTAACTGAAAAACCGACAACAAATAATTATAACACATAGCGCAAGCACAAAACCAAGCTCATTGAAATTTTTCCGTCGCAAAAACAAAGCGGCGATGAAAAAAATTTGCATCGCCGCTTAATATTATTATCCGTTTTGATTTTTCAGCGCGCTCATTATTTTATAGCCGCTATCGTTATGTCATGCTCGTCTGCCAGCCTCACCATTTTTTCCCTGTCCACCACGAGCGTCTCGTTCGCCTCTATTGCCAGCGCGCTCGCCCTTGCCGCTATCATGCTCTCTATCGTCGTCAGGCCGACCGCGGGCACATCGAACCTGTTGTCCTGCTGCGGCTTCGCGACCTTCACCACGATTGCCCCTCCATGTGCCAGCTCGCCGCCACGCCTGATGCACGCGTCGGTACCCTCTATCGCCTCTAGCGCCATGACCGCCTGCCCCTTCACCACGACCGTCTGCCCCACGTCGAGACGCCCAAGCTCCTTCGCCATGCGAAAGCCGAACTCCATGTCGCGACGCTCATTATCGCTC
>JAFTAB010000210.1 GCA_017458745.1 Schwartzia sp. (in: firmicutes)
AAGTGTCGCAAGCTTGCTGAGGAAAATGGCTGGCACGACATTTCAATGCGGAATGATTTCAAAACTATATACGGGGATAATGTGCAACGCAACTGAATTTGATTTGTGTATAAAATTTTAAAGGTATCAATGTGTTGAACTTGAAATTTGATAATGGGCAAGAAAAAAGGGCTGCCCATGAAGATTTTCCCTTCATGCGACAGTCCCTTATTTTTGCTGAATTTTTTTGGGCTATGTTTGAGCCTGCATGATAAGCGTAGAGATGTTTTTTTATTCAAAAATCATCGTGCCAATACACTGGGGACTATGATTTCACATATACGGGCGATGTCCAGAATGTGTTCTCGAAGTGGTCTGTATTTTTATGGCAAAGCGCGTACAGGAGCGAGGAGCGAGCGTCAAGCATCATCATGATGTCATGGACGCTCGCTTTTTCACTAAATAAAAATTTTTTATTCAAATGATGGCTGATTTTAGTTATCATCTCCACGTCGCTGTTTTCCTTTATTTTGCGTATGAGCTTTCGTCCATTATCGTTGAATGCGAGTATGCGGGCATACGGCGGGGCGGATGCGTCGATTATGTTAATCATGTCTTTTGTGACGCCAAGCATTATGTATAGTATCGTGCGCATGAGGCGCGTCATTGGGTATCGGCGGCTTTTTATCATGCCCAGAAAATCATCAAAAGATTTTGCGATAAGTCCTGCTTTAATAAATTTATTTTCCAAGCCCTCATTTATGCCGAAGATTTTTTTTATATGCGCGCTGTCGTGCAAAAGAATCTCGGAGAGCAGGGGGCGATATAGATTTTTAACTGAGGGAAAATCAGTTGAGTTTTTATTGGAAATCTCGCAAAATATTTCATTGGGCAATACTCCTTTCAGCGAATCAATGGATTGGCTGCTTTGAATGACTGAGCGTATGGCAGTACCGCTCGCTATTTGACCGTCGATTGACTTGTCGCAATGATGAGCGCCCAGTCTGGCTATCGCTAAAGGCTCCATAGTCGATTTCATTTCGTTTATTGCCTTCATGTATTCAATGGCGAGAATATTGTTTGGCTCCCTGATGAGTTTTTTTTCTTCATCATTCAGGTTGAGTGCTTTTTCTAGGGCTGCCGCGTATGAAAGGCCGTTCATCATATTTTTATGGATTATTGCCTGCGTTTCTCGTTTTACGCTGATGCTTGCAATCGCGCCAAGTTTTTCTGTGTCGGGATTTTCCGCTCCAAATAAAATTGAATCCACGACGCCGAGGCGGGAAAGCATTTTCACGCCTCCCTTGGCGAATTGCTCCGCGCTGCGCACGGCGTATGCGAAAGGCAATTCAATTACGAGGTCCGCGCCGTGCAGGACAGCCGCCCGAGCCCTTGCGAATTTATTGAGCATTGATGCCTCGCCCCGCTGGGCAAAGTGACCGCTCATGACAGCGACAATGTGAGAATCGTGATAAATTTCCCGTGCTTTGGTCATTTGGTATATGTGCCCATTATGAAATGGGTTGTACTCGCAAATGATGCCGATAACTCGCATGATACACACCTCGCGATGTTAAAATGAGACTCAGAAAATGTTCTTAAGCATTAGCTGAATATGTAACATTAATATGTGGAGTGTTGATAAAAGAGAATAAATGTGATAGACTTTGAGCGCAAGAATAGCGTCTTGGCTATATTGAAAATGTTGATTATTTGTCATTCCGTGGTTGGCCATCATATCAAGATGCAAATAAAAGGATTGAATGTATTCGGGGAGCTGTGCCGATGGGTTTAGTGTTTGCCGTGGTGTTCATTGTCGTTTTATTGGTGATTGCGTGTATCGCATTGGGATTTTTTGTCAGGGAGCGTGCTTTGAAGTTCACGCTTTGGGGAGCAGCCTGTGTGCTCGCTGTATTTTTTTCTGCGCTTTTCTTTTTTTCACTTCCCAAAGACGAGGAAGAAGATGACGGCGAGATGCCGCCTATAGAGGCGGAGGTCAAAACAGAAGAGGAGAAGCCAAAGCAGGAAGGCAATGTGGGAGTGGTGATTGATGCCGGAACCTTGCGTGACTCCGGGGGATATGACCCAATAAAGGCGGAGCCTCTTTTGCTGGAATCTATGGAGAGCGCGCCGGCGGAGGACAAAAAGGCGCGGGATGAGAGAAAGGCTCTGTCAAAAACGCTTAACCGAATCGACAGTGAAATGATGTCCGGCGTGAACAATTTGGGCGCGCAAGCGCAGGCCGTCGATGCAAGGTTCAAGGCAATGGAAATAAATAATTATGAGGCCATATTTGCGAAATCCAAATGCAAAATTCGTCAATATGAAATAATTATTTCCGGGATGGATGCAAAAATGGCTGCGCTTGATAAATCCAAGTATATAAAATCAAGCGATATTGATATTGACAGGGAAAGCGTAAAAAAGAGGCGTGATGAGGCTGTGAAAAAGCGTGACGAGTATCAGGGCGTGCTTGATGAACTGACGGCAAACGCAGAAATATTTAAAGAGCTTTGATGGGGGTGAGCCTATGTTTAATAATTTTTCATCTAAGGGAAAGATAAGATTTATTATTGCATTGTGCATAATCGGCTGCGCTGTTTTTGCCTGCTTTGCTTATTATTATTATACCACGACGCCGGGCTATGCGCTTAAAATGGTTCGGGAGGCAATCGAGACGCATGACGAGGCAAAATTCAATGAATATGTTGATGTCGATAATTTGCTTGAAGACACGACAGGTGATATTATTGATGGCCTAATGGGCTCCTACCAGTCGATTTCCGGCGAAACCCGCGCCGCTGTGATGCCGCTTGTCGAGATGTTTAGGAGTCCGCTCAAGGCAAGCCTCAAAGAGGCAATCATGAATTATGTGAAGCATGGTGATTTTTACAGCGATAATGACATGCTCGGCTATAGCGCAATAATTCAAAAGGCAGGTCTCAGGGGGATTGAGTTCAGGTCGCTTGGCAAGGCGGAGATGCAATCCGATGGCACGGCTAAATTCGATGTCGTCATCTTTAGCCCGGAGGCAGATGATGAGTTTAAGGTGGAGTTTGTGCTTGCCAAGGGCGAGAATGGACGTTATAAAATCACCGAGACTAGAAATTTTAGCGACTTTATCGTTTTCGTGCTGGAGGCAAGGGAGAGAAAGCTCGCCGAATTTGTCGCGAAAACGAAAGAGATAATTGCCCGCCATGATGATGTTATCAAGAACGCGGATAAAGAATTGATAGAGATAATGCATAGCGGGAGCCTTGGCAATGACAGGATCAGAAACGATATGCGCGAGATAATGAAAAATGAGGTGCTGCCTGATTATGAGGCAAGGAAGGCGGAGTTTGCCGCGCTTGACGTTCCCGACGTTGCCCGTTCGTATTATAATCTGCTGGTGAAAATATGTGATTACAGGATAAATTATGCCAATGAGTACGCGAGATGGCTTGAAACGAAGGACGCGAATACGATACATAAGGCAAATGAGCTGCTGAGGACGGCTCAGACCATGGAGAGCGAGGCTAGGATGCTGGAAAACAAAATGGAAACCAAAAAATCAGCGGAGGGACAGCAATGAAGTTCAACGCTGTAATATTTGACCTTGACGGCACGCTGGCTGATACTATTGATGATCTTGCTGACAGCGGCAACGAGCTTCTTTCGCGATATAACATGGCACCGCACACCGTTTCCGAATATAAATATTTTGTGGGCAACGGCTCTCGAAAGCTGGTTGAGCGTATAATGCCTGATGCCTCGCCGGAGAAAGTGGATGAGGCCCTCGATGAATATAAAAAAATATATGATGTTCATCTTTTGAATAAAACTAAGCCATACGATGGAATAATAGAAATGCTCTTTTCGTTGAAAAAGAGAAAAGTAAAAATGGCTGTATGCACGAATAAGCATATGTCGGCGGCGAGCAAAATGATAGAAAAACTTTTTCCGAGTGGAATGTTTGATGCCTTTGTCGGCGACAGGGCGGGATACCCGAGGAAGCCTGACCCTGCCAATGCGCTCTATGTGATGGAAAGAATAGGGGCGGTTCCTGAAAAAGTTGCATACCTTGGTGATACTGCCGTTGACATGGAAACTGCCACAAGAGCGGGATTTTTGCCCGTCGGGGTGCTATGGGGATTTCGTGAAAAAGAAGAGCTTGTAAAAAGCGGGGCGAGGGTTCTGCTGTCGCGCCCCATGGAGCTGCTGGAAAAAGTTGAGTTCTGAGGAGATAAATGTATGTTTGGCTTTGATTTGATGTCCATGGTTGCGGGGTTGCCAGGACTTATAATAGCGATGTCCGTTCATGAATATGCTCATGCGCGTGTCGCTGTCTCGATGGGGGATTTCACTCCGAAATATACCGGGAGGCTGACGCTTAATCCTCTTGCCCATATCGACCCGGTTGGTCTTATAATGCTTCTGATAATGCAGTTCGGATGGGCAAAGCCGGTAATGATAAATCCCAGCAATTTCCGTGACAGGACAAAAGGTGAAATTCTTGTTGCCCTCGCCGGGCCTGCTTCAAATTTTCTCGTCGCGTTTATCGCCATGGCATTTCTCATCATATGGGGAAGCATGGTTGGCTCCACTACAGGGCTGCGCACGGTTTTTTGGCTCATTATCATATACAATATAAATTTTGGCATATTCAATCTCATTCCCGTGCCGCCGCTCGATGGCTCGCGAGTGCTCTCTGCCGTTTTGCCGTATGAGATGCAATATAAGCTTGCAGGTCTTGAGCGATACAGCTTCTTGATTTTGATTGCAATCATGATGACGCCAGTATTGAGTTATATCCTGATTCCGATAGAGAGATTAATACTCAGCCTTTATACAAGCATTTTGAGCGTCTTGCTGGGTGCGTTTTTGTGATGGACAATGCAGACTACAAAATTCATATAGAGTCTTTTGAAGGCCCGATGGATTTGCTCATGCACCTGATTGAAAAAAATAAAATTGATATTTATGACATTCCCATAGCGAAAGTGACAGAACAATATCTTGCTTATCTTGAAGCGATGAGGGAATTTGATATAGAGGTTGCAAGCGAGTTTTTAGTCATGGCGGCCACTCTTTTGCTCATAAAGTCTCGCATGATGCTCCCGAAGGAAAAGCATGAGGACGAGAAAAACGAGGACGACCCGCGGGAAGAGCTTTTGTCGCGCATAATCGAGTACCAGCGATATAAAAAAATCAGCGCTGTAATGGCTGATATTGCTGAGGCGCAAAGCAGGCACGTAGGCCGTGAGCCTATGGACATACCTATAAAGCATTTGCCGCCGGAGAATCTCTCGTATGATTTGCTGGCAGAGGCTTTCAAAAATGTGATGGCGGTTCATGAGGAGCTGGCGATTCCCGAGGAGATCGTGGCGCATGAGGAGTTTCGAGTTGAGGATCAGATGGTTGGGATTATGCGTTTGCTTGATGAGCGGGGAGGAAAGCTGCCATTTGATATGATGTTTGAGAAAAAGAGCCGCAGCGAGTGCATTGCGGCTTTTTTGGCATTGCTGGAGCTGGTTCATAAAAAGGCGATAAGGGTGAGCCAGGCAATGATTTTTTCACCTATTTTCATAGAGGTGCGCAGCGATGCTGAGGAGGAGGGCATAGATGATGGCGCTGAGTGATATGCGCGCGCCGCTTGAGGCAATTCTTTACGCAAGCGGCACATCTATCTCGGAAAAATCTATCATGGAAATTTTGAAAATAGATTATGATGGATTGATGAAGCTAATAGAATTTGAGAAAAAGTCGCTTGATGATTGCGGGAGCGGGCTGATGCTTCAGCATGTCGCCGGCGGATGGCAGATGGTCACGCGGCCGGAGCTATACCCATATATTGAGGGCATGGCAAAAACTATTGACAGGAAATTGTCAAATGCCGCGATGGAGACGCTTTCGATTGTGGCGTTTCGTCAGCCGATAACTAAGCAGGAGATAGAGGAGATACGCGGCGTCAGCTCTGAGCGTATTTTATCTATGCTCGTTTCTCGTGAGCTGATAAAGGAGGTCGGACGCAAAAAAGCTGTGGGGCGTCCGATTTTATATGGGACGACCGACACTTTCCTGAGGGCCTTTGGCATCAATGACATCAGCGAGCTGCCTGATTTGCCCGAGGCGCATGTGGACGAGACTGAGAAATATAATCAGATGACACTTGATGTCGAGGAAAATGAAAATACGTCGTTCAATGGAATATCAGATGAAGAATGATTGTCAGGAAGGGTATGGTTTATGTTTTTTATAGTCGATGACCAGACAATGATATTGTATGTGGTGGCTACATTCCTTGTCATAACTGCATTCATAATAATGTATCGCGAGGGGAGAAAGCGCAAAAAGGCGGACGAGGCAGACAGGGAAGCATTCGAGCGGGAACAAGAGGAAGAAAAGAAAGAGCGTGAAAAGAAACGAAAAGAGCATAGAAAAAGAAGACATTGAGCCGCATGGGATGTCATTTGCACCGAAGGTGCAAATGCAGCCTCCGCGGCATTAGAAAAAGTCCGCCGGACTGGGATAAGTATCGGAATAAAATGGGGGAAGTAAAGTGGTCGAGCTGTTAGCGCCGGCGGGGTCAAAGGACGCGCTTATCGCCGCAATAGAAAATGGGGCCAACGCCGTTTATCTTGCAGGAAATATGTTCGGGGCAAGGGCGTATGCTGATAATTTTGACGAGAACGCCATTCGCGAGGCTATAAAATTTGCTCATCTGCGTGATGCCGCTGTTCACGTTACGGTGAATACCATAGTGGACGACAGCGAGATGGACGCGCTTAAAAAATATCTGCGATTTCTTTATGACTCCGGCGCTGACGCGATACTTGTGCAGGATCTTGGCGTGGCAAGTGTGGCCAAAAAGGTAGTGCCATATATGCCGCTTCATGCGAGCACGCAGATGACGGTGCATAATTTCGAAGGTGTTCGCGCGATGGAGCAGCTTGGGTTTTCTCGGGTGGTGCTGTCTCGTGAGCTTTCAATTGATGAGATAAAAAATATATGTGACAATTCTAATATTGAGATTGAGGTTTTTGCTCATGGGGCGTTGTGCGTGTGCTATTCTGGTCAATGCCTGATGAGCAGCATGATAGGAGGAAGGTCGGGCAATCGGGGGAGATGTGCCCAGCCTTGCAGGCTGCCATATACTCTGGTGGGAAATGAAAATAAAAATGTGCTTGATGGCGTGGCGGGTCAATATCTCTTGTCGCCCCGCGACCTGAATACGCTCGATTTGTTGCCGGATCTGATTGACGCAGGAGTGGCATCGCTGAAAATTGAAGGGCGCATGAAACGCCCGGAGTATGTGGCTGTTGTTACAAAGACATACAGAAATGTCATAGACAGATATATTGATAAAAAAATAAAAGAAATATCTACAAGCGAGAGGGACGCTATCTCGCAAATTTTCAATCGTGATTTTACGACGGCATATCTCCTCGGGAGACCGGGGCGGGATTTTATGAGCGATGCCCGTCCGAACAATCGCGGAATGTTGGCAGGGCGCGTGGTGTCATATGACAATGCAAAAAAACGCGTTGCAGTGAAATGCGTAAAATCGCTCAGCGAAAATGATGAGCTTGAAATTTGGGTGAAGGTCGGAGGAAGGGCGACACTCAAAGTACATGATATGATGAATGAAAGCGAAAAAATCATCACTTCATCGAATGTGGGCGATATTGTCTCGCTTCCTCTTGAGAATGTTGTTAATCCCCATGACAGGCTTTTTCGGGTGTTTGATGCAAAGCTCATGGCGGAGGCAAAGCTCTCGTTTCAATCAGGTGCCCCCGTGCGAAGGATTCCTGTCAAGGTTTTCGCGTTGGCGCATATTGGCGAGAGCTTTTCGGTGAAGCTCGTATCAAAGGACGGGTTTGAGGCATCAGTCGATTCGGGTTTTATCGTTGAGCCTGCAAAAAATCGTCCTGTCAATGAGGATGCAATCAAAAAACAACTATCGCGCCTTGGCAGCACGGTCTACAGCGTGGAAGCTTTTGAAATAGCTCTCGATGAGAATGTGATGGTGCCGGCAAGTGTCATGAATGAGACTAGGCGACGGGCAACGGAGCTATTGGACAAGGCGAGGCTGAAAAAATATAATCGTGATGATAATGATTTTTTTGAAAATCGAAAAATAAAGCAATATGACAGCGGCAAATTATTAGATGAAAATCACGGAACCAAATCGCGTGATGTAGCCCGACAAACGAGAAGGACAGATGTTATTGCGGCGGTTGAATCAATAAATGACGAGTTGATTGCTTTCGATGCGGGCGCCGACGCGGTGCTTTTCGGAGGAGACTCGTATCATCATCGTGTTTTTTCGACAGACGATTATATTTCCGCTTTGAAAATTGCGCGAGAGCGCGGGAAAAAAATATATTTCAACACACCGCGCATTATTCGCGGCGACGATATGCAGAGCATATATGATTTGATTTCCTCGTGCGGGAATGATAGTCCCGACGCGATAAATGTTCATAATATAGGTACATTGTATGCGGTCAAAGGGCGTTCGTCAGTACCGATAAATTGCGATTTCTCGCTCATCACATATAATATCCATACGATTGAGGCTTTGAGTGAAATTGGCGTCTTGCGTGTCACTTTGTCGCCTGAAATGAATTTTTCACAGATAGAGGCAATATCCCGCAAGAGTCATGTCCCGCTTGAGTGCATAGTACACGGACGAATTGAGCTGATGGTGACAGCCTATTGCGCCATGGGGACATTCATTGGCCGGGGGGAGAGTGGCAAGGGGGTATGCTACGCGCCGTGTACTAAAGATAATTATGCTTTGTCGGACAGAGTCGGCGCGAGATTCCCGCTCGTCACCGACGGGCAATGCAATATGCACGTGCTGAATTCAAAGACGCTCAGTATGCTGCCGTATGCCAATAAATTCAAGGAAATCGGAATTGACGGTATAAGGATTGATGCCAGATTTTTAAGTGAAAATGAGCAAAGGAAAATAATAAAGGCATATCGTGATATTTTGGATATGGGGATAAATTCTGATGACGTAGATAAAAGCTATTTTGAAAAAATTGAGGGCAAGGACATTACCCGCGGTCATTATTTCAGAGGCGTTTCGTAAAATTATTTTCAAAAATTGTTGTTTCTTATTGCATTTTTATGCAAAATATATGTATAATTATGAATATTGTTTTGAAAGTGGTGATTGAATGAAGGTCAGTGTTATTGGTGCAACGGGATATGCCGGGGCTGAACTCCTGCGATTGATTTATAATCATCCCAAAGCCGATTTAGTGCATATCACGTCGGAGAGCCATACCGATGAAATTATTTCCGCGCTTTATCCTCATCTTTGCGGCATATGCGATAAAAAGCTGGAGAGTATTGAGGATATTGAAAAGATTGGCGCTGACAGTGATTTCCTGTTTATTGGGCTGCCGGCCGGTCATGCGATGGAAATTGGCCGAAAACTGGACGGACTGCCTGTGAGGATTATCGACCTCGGTGCGGATTACAGGTTCGATGATACAGATATATATGAGAAATGGTACAAGGTGCGACATACTCATAAAGAGGCAAAGAGGGTATATGGGCTTGCCGAGCTCTATCGCGATAAGATAAAGAGCGCAAAGATAATAGGCAATGCCGGGTGCTATACCACGGCAAGCATTTTGGCGGTTGCGCCGCTGGTAAAAAAGCATCTGGTTGATGTCAAGACTATTATAATCGACGCGAAGTCCGGCGTATCAGGTGCAGGAAGATCCGCAAAACTGCCAAACCATTTCCCGGAGCTTTATGATAATTTCAAGGCTTACGGGGTTGCCACTCATCGTCATACGCCGGAGATTGAGCAGGCGCTTGCTGATATTGGCGGCGAGGAGGTCAGGCTCAATTTCACGCCACATTTAGTGCCTATGTCGCGAGGCATTTTGGCGACATCATACGCTACGTTGAAGGATGGCGTGACTGCTGATGATGTCGATGCCGCTTTCAATAATTTGTATGACGGCGAATTTTTTATAAGATTGCGCGGGCGCAATGCGTATCCTGAGACAAAATATGTGCGCGGGTCTAATTTCTGCGACATTGGATGGCATATTGATGAGAGGACCCACCGCGTGATAGTGCTCTCGGCGATTGACAATCTTGTCAAGGGAGCGGCAGGGCAGGCAATACAGAATTTCAACATAGCATCTGATTTTGATGAAAAGATGGGGCTCGATTTTGCGCCCATTTATCCATGAAGGAGAGATATGAAATGTTCAGCGAAGAAAATGCAAAAAAGGCGTAACTTTTCCAAAGGGATTTAAGGCCGCCGGAGTGAAAGCCGGCATAAAGAAGAGCGGCAATCTTGATTTGGCTGTGATTTATACGGAAAAGAAAGCGAATGTGGCAGGAACGTTCACGCAGAATCAAGTCGCCGCCGCCCCGGTTCATGTGTCGAAGGAAGTGGTTAAAAACGGCAAGGCTCATGCCATTGTGGCGAATGCCGGCTGCGCGAATGCCTGCACGGGCGAGCAGGGCATGAATGACGCGCGTGAGACTCAGAAATATGCGGCGGATGTCCTTGGCTGCTCTGCCGATGAGGTGCTTGTAGCCTCCACCGGCATCATTGGCGTGACGCTTCCGATGGAAAAAATGAAAGACGGAATAAAAAATGCGGTATCTGAGCTTTCGGATACGGGGAGCGTAAATGCGGGCAATGCCATAATCACGACGGACACATATTCAAAGGCCTGCGCGACTAAAATTGAGCTTGGCGGAACCGAGGTGAGGTTTGGCGCGATAGCGAAGGGCGCCGGAATGATACAGCCTAATATGGCCACCATGCTCTGCTTTATCACCACCGATGCCGATATTGAGCGAAATCTTTTGCAGGAGGCACTTTCGGAGATAGTCGAAGTGACCTTCAATATGATTTCGATTGATGGCGACATGAGCACTAATGACATGGTCGTCGTGATGGCAAACGGAGAAGCGCATAATAAGAAAATCACGGAGAAGAATGGCGATTATGATAAATTTTATGCGGCTCTTAAGGAAGTATGCACGGGGCTTGCGCAGCATATCGCAGCCGATGGCGAGGGCGCGACGAAATTCCTAACGATAAATGTGAGCGGAGCCAAGACGTTTGCCGATGCGAAAAAAATAGCTATGAGCGTCGCAAAATCGCCATTGGTAAAGACGGCATTTTTCGGAGAGGATCCAAACTGGGGGCGCGTCATTTGCGCCGTGGGATACGCCGAGGTGCCGATGGTTCCCGAAAAAACTGTTGTGAAATTTGGCGGTATTCCTGTATTTGAAAATGGAGTCGGGGCAAATGCCGACATTCAAAAGGTGCGCAAGGTGATGGAGGCGCATGACATCGCAATAGACATTGAAATGGGGCTTGGCGATGCCAAAGCAACAGTTTGGTCATGTGACTTCTCCTATGAGTATGTGAAGATTAACGGCGAGTATCATACCTGACACTAAAAACCGGCAAGAAATAAATTTTAAAAATTTGCGTGGGATAAAATGCCGGCTTGATGCGCGCCGGATTGATTAGTATTCGGAGAGGCGAGGATTTATGTTTTCACCGCAGGATAAAGCGGACGTGCTCACTGAGGCACTGCCATATATACAAAAGTTTTTTGGCAAGACGATCGTCATAAAATATGGCGGCAATGCGATGGTTTCCGATGACCTCAAGAAAAAGGTCATAATGGATATAACTCTCATGAAATTTGTGGGCATTCGTCCGGTTATCGTTCATGGCGGGGGGCCAGATATAACGGGATTTTTAAAAAAGATTGGCAAGAAATCCGAATTTGTCAGCGGCCTTCGCGTGACAGATGAAGAGACGATGGAAGTCGTTGAGATGGTGCTGATCGGCAAAGTCAATTCGGAGATAGTCAATCTGCTGAATCAAGCCGGCAATCATGCGATTGGTCTTTCGGGCAAGGACGCGAGCCTGATCGAGGCGACGAAGAAATTTGCCGAAGTGCATAACAGCGGGGGACGCATTGAGAAGGTTGACATCGGCCATGTCGGCGAGGTAAAGAGCATACATGCGCGAGCACTCAACGACATGCTCGACAATGGATATATTCCGGTCGTCGCTCCGATAGGCGTGGGCGGCGAGGGCGAAAGCTACAATATAAACGCTGATTATGTGGCGGCAAAAATCGCGGGCGCGCTGAAAGCCGAGAAATTGCTTTTGCTCACTGACGTCGAGGGCGTGTATAAAGATTATGCTGATAAATCTTCATTTATATCGTCGATTACTGAGGCTGAGATAAGAAGATATATAAACGATGGCACTATATCCGGAGGCATGATACCGAAGGTTGAGGCTTGCCTTGACGCTCTCGGTGACGGCGCTCATAAGACATCAATAATAGACGGGCGATTGCCGCACTCGTTGCTGCTTGAATTATTCACGGAGCAGGGCATTGGAACAGAGATTGTCAAGTGATTGCGGCTTCATTCGTCGTGAGGGGGTATATCTATGCAAGAGACTGACGGACAGATTTACGAGAAGGATAAAAAATCATACATGCCTGTATTTGCGCGTTATCCGATAGTATTGGATCATGGCGACGGCGTGTATGTATATGATACTCATGACAAAAAATATATTGATTATTTGGGCGGCATAGCCGTAAACGTGCTGGGGCATAATTATCCCGCTCTAGTCGATGCCATCGCGGAGCAAGCGAGGAAGATGATTCATTGCTCGAATTTGTACTACACGGAGGCGCAGGCCGATGCGGCGGAAAAGCTCGCAAATCTGAGCGGGCTCGATGAGGCAAAGGTGTTCTTTGGCAATTCCGGCGCGGAGGCAAATGAGGGCGCAATAAAGCTCGCGAGAAAATACTCGACTGCCAAAGACAAAGATAAAATTCAAATCATCGTGGCAAACATGAGCTTTCATGGTCGGACTTTCGCGACGCTCGCGGCCACGGGGCAGCCGCATTATCACGAGGGCTTCGGCCCCCTCCCCGCCGGTTTTGATTATGTCGATTACGGCGACATTGATGCGCTTGAAAAAATGATGAGCGACAAGACCTGTGCCGTGATGCTTGAAACGATACAGGGCGAGGGCGGGGTTCATGTCCCGCCCGAGGATTATCTCCAAAAAGTTCGTGCGCTGTGTGACAAATATGATGCCTCTTTGATATTGGATGAGATACAGTGCGGCATGGGGAGAACCGGCACATTATTCGCGTATGAGCAATACGGCATAAAGCCGAATATAACGACTCTTGCCAAGGGGCTTGCAGGCGGCGTTCCAATTGGCGCGTTTATTGCTGATGGGAAATGCGCGGCGGCGTTTCACGCTGGGGATCACGGCTCAACCTTTGGCGGCAATCCTCTTGCCTGCGCGGCAGCCAATGTCGTGCTTGACACGGTATCAAGGCCGGAGTTCCTTGAAAATGTCAAAGCTGTTGGCGGATATTTGAAATCGAAACTGGAGTCTTTGAAGGAGAAATATCCTGCGCTGATAAAAGAGGTGCGCGGCAAGGGGTTAATCCTCGGTGCGGAGATTGCGCGACCGGGGCGTGATATTGTAAATGAGTGTCTTAAAGAAGGCGCAATAATAAACTGCACTGTGAACACGGTGCTGCGATTTGTTCCGCCGCTTATCACTACAAATGAGCATGTCGATGAAATAATGGCTGTTTTGGAAAAAGCATTGATAAAATTTGCGTGAGGGAAGTGTGGGAGTTGCTAAAGGGAAAAGATTTGATTTCACTTCATGATTTATCGACCGACGAGATAGAGGAGATACTGTCTTTGGGGTCGGAGCTGAAGGCGTTGCAGAAAGCCGGGGTTCAGCATCACCTGCTTGAAGGAAAGACGCTGGGCATGATATTTGAAAAGGCATCGACAAGGACGCGCGTCTCGTTCGAGACAGGCATGTTTCAGCTTGGCGGGCAGGCACTTTTTCTGTCGGACAAGGAGCTTCAGATAGGGCGAGGAGAGCCGATAGAGGATACGGCTCGCGTGATGTCGCGTTATCTTGACGGCGTGATGATTCGCACTTTTGCCCATGAGAATATATTGAACTTTGCGAAATGGGCTGACGTTCCGGTTATCAACGGTCTTACCGATTTGCTCCACCCATGTCAGGTGCTTGCCGACCTGATGACAATTCGCGAGCATCTTGGTAAAAATTTGAAGGGATTAAAGCTCGCGTATATTGGCGATGGTAATAACATGGCAAATTCTCTCATGTATGGCTGTGCAAAGATGGGAATGAATTTCATGGCGGCCACTCCTAAAGGCTATGAGCCGGACAATGAAGTGTTTGAAAATGCCAAGAAAGATGCCAAGGCAACAGGCTCTTTGCTGATGCTTACACATGAGCCGGCCGATGCAGCGCGTGACGCGGATGTGCTGTATACTGATGTGTGGGTGAGCATGGGAGAGGAGGCGGAGCGTGAAAAGAGGCGGCGTGACCTTGCCGGCTATCAGATTAATCGCGGCATACTTCAGTTCGCGTCAAAGAGGGCGATTGTCATGCACTGCCTGCCTGCGCATCGCGGAGAGGAAATTGCCGCCGATGTGTTTGAGGATAATGCCGATGTGATATTCGACGAGGCCGAAAATCGTCTCCATGCTCAAAAAGCAGTCATGGCATTACTGATGGGAGACTGACTTTTTATCCGTGTTAACGGGCAAATTCGACTAGATTTAGTGGGAGTATAAAACTCCCGCTGGATAAGTCTCATTTTATTATCTATAAATTTATAAGGAGCTGTTCAAATTATGGCTAAATCAAAAGTTAAAAAGGTTGCGCTTGCATATTCGGGTGGTCTTGACACGTCCTGCATCATCCCTTGGCTCAAGGAAAACTATGACGGCTGCGAGGTCATAGCCGTGTGCGCTGATATTGGTCAGGGCGATGAGCTTTCGGTTGTGCATGACAAGGCACTGAAGTCAGGCGCATCTGACGTGTTCATAGCTGACCTGACCGAGGAATTTCTGACGGAATATGTATGGCCCACGCTTAAAGCCGGGGCAATATATGAGGACAAGTATCTCCTTGGCACCTCGTTCGCGCGTCCTATTATTGCGAAAAAACTCGTAGAGATTGCGAAAAGGGAAGGGTGCGACGCGATAGCTCATGGGGCGACAGGCAAGGGCAATGACCAAGTCAGGTTTGAGCTGTCGGTCAAGGCGTTGGCTCCTGAGCTAAAAATTATCACCCCGTGGCGCGAGTGGAAGCTGCGTTCGCGCGAGGAGGAAATCGAGTACGCCAAGGCTCATGATATTCCGATTGCGGCAGAGAACAAGACCTACAGCATGGACAGGAATATATGGCATCTCTCGCATGAAGGTTCTGACCTTGAGGATCCGTGGAATGCGCCGAAGGATGACATGTTCCTCGTCACGCGCTCGCCGAAAAATGCGCCGGATCAGGACGAGACAATCTCCATTGATTTTGAGAAAGGCATTCCTGTTTCCGTGAACGGCAAAAAGATGAACGCGACGGAGCTTCTGACGACGCTCAATGACATAGGCTCAAAGCATGGCATCGGCATAACTGATATTTGCGAGAACCGCCTCGTCGGGATGAAATCGCGCGGCGTTTATGAAAATCCCGGCGGAGCTATCCTCTTTTATGCTCATCGCGAGCTTGAGTATCTGACGCTTGACCGTGCCACGCTCCATTACAAGGAGCTGGTCGCGCAGCGCTATGCGGAGCTTGTGTATGACGGCATGTGGTTCTCGCAGCTTCGCGAGGCGCTCGACGCTTTTGTTGACAGCACTCAGCGTACAGTCACCGGCACGGTCAGATTGAAGCTATACAAGGGC
>JAFTAB010000211.1 GCA_017458745.1 Schwartzia sp. (in: firmicutes)
GAAAGCCGAGAAAAATAATAAGGATGTAAAATCGAAAGGCAACGATGACGAGATAAGCATAGAGGATTTCACCAAGATACATCTGCGCGTCGTTAAGGTGCAATCCGTGGAGCGCATGGAGGGCACGGACAAGCTGCTGAAGCTGAAGGTTGACCTCGGCACGGAGCAGAGAGAAATCGTCTCCGGAATTGCCGAGCACTATAAGCCGGATGACTTGGTGGGAAAGACGGTCGTGATGGTGATAAACCTGAAGCCGACGAAGATAAGAGGAATCCTGTCGCAGGGCATGATCCTGACAGCCTACAAGGGCGACGAGATGAAGGTGCTGGATGTTGACATGCCCATTGGAAGCAGGATAAAATAATTGGCTTCGTATAAAAAATATTATCGGTAATCATTTGGGGGCGCATGATTGCGCCCTCTTGTTGTGAGATTTGGTAATTGTCTGTGGCATATAAACTGCCCAAAAAAGGAGATGAAGCGAGATGTCTGAAATGCAGCTGCCGGATTTTGAGAAGATTGCGCCTATAGAGAAGCGCGGAATCTCTCTTGTCGATACTCACGCGCACATCGACGGCGAGGAGTATGACGATGACCGCGAGGCAATGCTCTCGCGTGCCCGCGAGGCCGAGGTCGTGCGCGTCGTGAATTTCGGCGACGCCATGAGCTCGTCGGAGCGAAGCGTCGCGCTGGCGGAGTCGCATGAGATGGTGTACACGGGGGTGGGCATTCATCCCGAGAATGTCGTCGTGATGACGCAGGATGATTATGATAAAATCGCGAGGTGGGCGAAAAGCGAGAAGGTCGTCGCCATCGGGGAGATAGGGCTTGATTATTACTGGGAGAAGGACGGCGAGCGGCGCCGCCTGCAAAAGTCAATGATGATTCGTCAGATAGACCTTGCCCGTAATCTTCATCTTCCCGTCTGCATCCATGACCGCGAGGCTCACGGCGACATGATGGCTATACTGCGAAAAGAGGGGCGGGGCGTGCCGGGCGTTATCCACTGCTATTCCGGCTCGTGGGAAATGGCAAAGGAGCTTTTGAGGCTTGGCTACTATCTTGGCATTGACGGGCCCATCACCTATAAAAACGCTGTGAAGTCCTTGGACATAATAAAGAAGATGCCGGCCGACCGCATACTGATAGAGACGGACAGCCCGTATCTCGCGCCGATGCCTTTGCGTGGTCGCCGCAATGAGCCGGCTTTCGTGCGAGAGGTAGCGCGATTTGCCGCGGAGCTTCGAGGCGAGACGCTGGAGGATTTCGCAAGTCAGACCACATCGAACGCGATTGAACTGTACGGCATAAAATTAAGGTAGCCTATAAAAACTGCTTTTTGTGAAACCCCTCCGGCGCTTTGCGCCACCTCCCCTTTCAGGGGAGGCAGTAATCCAAGGGCTCCCCTGAAAGGGGAGAAACAGTCCAGTGGAGTGTTTCTCCCGAAGGGTGGAGGGGTTCAAGCGAAGATTTGAGTTTTTTAGAGGCTTCCTTAAATTAAATTCATTGCCTTATGTGCGATTATCTCTCGTTAGCATCGGATAAATAATTTATATTCCCCGAGCACAAGATGTTGTGGTCGGGGAATTTTTTATTATTGAAAATCGGTGGGGATTTGACTTTTTGATGTGTACATTCGTGGAGGACATTACCCGTGAGAGGCTATGCGTCATAGGAGACAGAGAGTGCATGCTTGCTTGCAAAAAAGTGGTGGATATTTTTGATTATGTATCATATGAAAGTGAGCGATTCCCATTTTTCAGTAAAAAATCATATTCAAGTGGGAAAATTTGAGCATACCATTTTGGTGGCTCATTTTGAGATGATTCATTTTGGGTCGCCGTATGAGTTGTCGTGTGCATGGTGTATGCACGATGACATTCCGTGCCACGCCCTTTCAAAAATCCTGCGATGGCACGGCATCATCTATATATTGATTCGCGGCTCTGATTTTGGCCGGTGACGATATAGGTGATGGGCGTTGTGGACGCGAGGCGAGAAAATCGAGCCGACAAGGACACGGAGAAATAATCGATGTTTCCTTATAAGCCTATATGAATCTCTCGCGTCGATGTGAGGAGGAATTGGATGGATTTTGCTGGAAAATTTTATATGGTTGCCCGGGATGAGCTGAAGGACTCGCGGATCTCGATGTGCTTCCTGGCGGTGGTCTTCACTGTGATGCTTGTGGGCTTTGTCAATGTCAAGCATGTGAAGATTATCGCCGATGGCAAGACTCATGAGGTCGCGACTGCCAGCGTGAGAGTTGACCGCATTCTGCATGAGGCGGGGATTCATCTTGATGAAAAGGATGAGTTCACGCTGTCAACGAAGAACATCGTTGATGGAGCTGTCATCGAGGTTCATCGCGCGAAGCTGGTGACTGTGGAGCACGGCGACAGGGCGAAGGTCTACCGCACGGCGAAGCAGACTGTCGGAGAGTTCATGGAGAGCGTGGGCCTTGATAAGAAAGGCTATATCGCGTCCATGGATAAAGACGTGAAGCTTTGGAATCACATGAGCATGTCGATCATGACGAAAAAAGAGCATGATGATATGCTGAGGCTGGCGGAGGAACGTGCCGCGGCTGAGGCGGAGGCAAAAAAAGACCACGCCGGCGAGTTCGATGGCATAGCTTACAGGGATGTGCTCACAATGGAGGCGAGCGCGTATCTGCCGACTGACGGAGGCGGGGACTGCGTTACTGCCACCGGGATGCCCGCGGGGCACGGCGTCGTCGCTGTGGATCCTGATGTCATACCGCTTGGGACGAAGCTTTATATCCCCGGCTATGGCCACGCGATTGCGGCCGACACGGGAGGCATGATCGAGGGTCACATGATTGACCTTTGCATGGAGAGCTATGATGATGCGATCCAGTTCGGGCGTCGCGACATCGAGGTTTATGTCTTGGAGTATTAAATAAAAAAAGAACCGATGAAAA
>JAFTAB010000212.1 GCA_017458745.1 Schwartzia sp. (in: firmicutes)
ATCATATTCGACATCATCGTTCCTCAAAAATGCAAGCTGTAGGACAAAAAAATCCACGCCATAGTGGAGCACCACATAACCCAAAGTCACCCGTCCTACCGCGCGGTTATCCGCTTCGACCACCTTTACTGTTAAGGAACCACAAAAAAATCCCTCGCCGAAAACGCGAGGGACTTTTTAATACTTCGTACTAATTAAGGGGACATCTAAAAACTCAAATCTTCTTTTGAACCCCTCCGCCCTTCGGGCAACGTCCGGGGAGTCCACTGGACTCCCGCGCAAAGCGCCCCCTTTCAGGGGAGGCAGCAATACCAAGGCCCCCTGAAAGGGGAGAGACAGTCCAGTGGAGTGGTTCTCGCAAAGCGTCGAAGGGATTTTGCAAAAAGCAGTTTTTAGAGGTTGCCTTCAATTACATTTTTGGCTTGTCTGATTATCATCTCCGAGGCTTTTCTCGCTGACTCCTTTGACCTGAATATGGCCATGAATCTTCCCTTGTGGCAGAACACAGCGTCATCTATCCCCGTTGCCTCCGCGAGTGCCTCGCCTGACAGCCCCGCCCAGCACTCGGGAAGATTTATCTCGTCCTCGAAAGTGTGAAAATCGACCGGCACGCACTGAATGTGATAATTCTTGTCCATCCCGGGAAACACAATCAGGAGCAGCGGATTTTTTTCAAATTCGCCTCTTTCTTTTCGCCTTTTGTTCTCCTTTATGACGCTCGGCTTCCACGGCATGTACTTGTCAAGATATATTATGCCGCGCTCGCTCCTTCTGATCGCCTCATCGACGAGCGGCTCCGCGGCCATGTCGTCCACGATGCGGCGAAGCATTCTCCCGACGATGAGCACTGCCACCCTCACCGCCTCGTCAAACGCCTCGTCGGCGTATGCCCTGATCGACGCGTCTCCCGCGCGCCGCCTCTCGTTCTCATCCACCTCAAGCCACGTTCCGTTGAAGGTGTAGACGAATGAAAGCACGTGCGCTCCCAGCTCCGGCATCTCCTGCCCGTTGTCCATCGCCTCTATCTGCGCCAGGAACTGGCGGTGAAGCTCCGACAAAATTTCCGGCGCGTCGCGAAAGAGCCAGTCAGCGAGCTTGCCGCACGCCGCCATTTTCACTCCGTTTTCGCGCGCGCCGCTGTCCTCCTGATGATGGTCGAGATGAAGGAAATCGTCCCCCTCGCCGTCCTCACCGCCGACATCGAGGATAAACCCCTCGCCCTTGTAATCATCAATCTCCCTCGTTCGCACGACCTCAACGGGGAGCGGGGACAGAGCCTTTATGAGAGCGACACACATCACATCATCGGCGTGGAAAATCCCGTCATGCACGACGACGCGGACAGAGCCGCGCTCCCCCGCCTTCCGAGCGATGCGGGACGCGATTTTTTTCTTTGTCAAATTCCATTCTTCTGTCATTTTTGTACCCCTTTTTTTGTTGAAAATTTGCTTTCATATAGTAACCTTCGCATTATACCACACCGCCGCGAAGATACTTCTGTAAATTCCCGATTGCTCTTCAAAGAAAAAAGTGCTATTCTATAAGAAGAATAATTTTAATGCTAACGGAATGCCGCCATTGATGATGGGTGTCATGCTCCGGCTCTTCCGGCTCGGCAAAAAGGAGAGGATAAACGTATGAACAATCTATCCATCAAAGCCAGACTATTTTTAGGATTCGGCTTGGTCGTCGCGCTATTCTTGGGGTATGTCAGCTTCTCGCTGTACACGCTGAGCAACGTGGAGTCCAGCGTGGCAAACATGGCCAATGAACGCATCCCCATGATGAAAGAGATGAACCGGTGGGCGATGGACGCGGCGGATGCCCGGCGCTACACGGCGATGGCACTGATTCGCCCGGAAACCGTGGACGAGCGCATTAAGCAGGTGGACAACAAGCTGGTCGAGATTGACAAGCTCTTCGAAGAATATACCAAGAACATGGAAGCGCGCGAGTACGCCCGCGCCGAAGCCAAGGAACGTGACCGGAAGGATTTGGATGAGCTCAAGAAGCTCTGGGCGGATTACCGCACCCGCCAAGGCAATACGCTCGACCTCGTCAAGAGCGGGCGCATCGAGGAAGCCAAGACCAACTACATGGGGCCGGGCCGCCAGTCATTCCTAGCCGTCAACGAGCAGGCCCAGAAGATGCTGAAGACGAACGATGAAGGGCTGAAAATTGGTACCGATCGTATCGATGAGAATATCGAGCGGTCGGAGAAGATAGCCATGAGCGCGGCGGCTGTCGCCCTCGTCATCACGCTCATTTCCGCGTTCCTCCTGATTCGCTCCATCGAGAGCGCTCTGGACGAACTGAACCGTGTATCCGGAATGATGGCCCAGGGCGACCTCACCCACAATGTCAATCTGGAGGGCAACAACGAGTTGACAGCGTTGGGCGATTCCAACAACCGCATGGTGGAGGCCGTCAGGAAACTGGTGGAGAAGATTTCACACGGTGCAGAGCAGGTGGCGGCATCCAGCGAGGAGCTGACGGCCACTTCCCAGCAGGCGGCTGAGGCGGCGACCCATGTTGCCCAGACAATCATCGAAGTCGCTGGCGGCATGGATAAGCAGATGAACAGCGTCGAGACCGCGAAGCAGCATGTGGATTCGGCGGTCAACGATATGGAAGCCATGACGAGGAAGGCCGATGTCGTCCGGGAGAACACCGAGCAGATGGCGGTGGCGGCCGACCACGGCGCGCAGCTCATGAACGACGCAATGGACAAGATGAACGGCATAGAGACGAGCGTTGCCAACTCGGCCAAGGTCGTCCGCAAGCTCGGCGAGAACTCGAAGCAGATCGGCGCAATCGTCGAGAGCATCTCGGCGATTGCCGACCAGACGAACCTCTTGGCGCTTAACGCCGCCATCGAGGCGGCCCGGGCCGGAGAAGCCGGTCGCGGCTTCTCGGTCGTCGCCGAGGAAGTCAGGAAGCTGGCGGAGCAGTCACAGCAGTCAGCGGAGGAAATAAAGAACCGCATTTCCACCATCCAGGGCGACACCGAGGAAGCGGTGGTAGCGATGGAGGCCGGCACCAACGAAGTCGCGCTGGGCACTCAGGCCATCCGCAAGGTGGGCGAGCAGTTCAAGGACATCACAGACCGCGTGAACTCCATCAAGACGGAGATGGAAGAGATCAACGGCGCCGTGAAGACGGTGTCGCAAGGTATGCAGGGCATCATCGTGGCGATGGATACCATCGACTCGGTCAGCCGCACCACTTCCGAGGAGACGCAGACCATATCTGCGGCGGCCGAAGAGCAGTCGGCATCCAGCCAAGAGATCGCGTCCGCATCCCATTCGCTGGCGGATTTGGCTATGGAGCTACAGACATCGACCGGTGCGTTCCGCATCAGATAACAAACTTTTCCTTGGAAAAAACATCCCTTGGCAAAGCCAAGGGATGTTTTTTTGCGGTCGCGGAATACCCGCCACGCTTTGCGGTATGAACCACATCATGCAAGCAAAAAATCGCGAAAAAATGCTGAACTGCAAACTTTTAGGAAAAACGACGAATAAGCCTGTTCGCGGCCATGTCGAGAATTTTTTCATCGTTTCCTTGACTTTTCACATTATACCACGTCGCCGCGCGCAATTATATTCTTGACACTCCGATTATCTTAATCTATAATTGTACGGTAACGCTGGCAGATTCCATTGGTGTATTATACCTTTTCATCATAGGAGCAGCAAAGTATTCCTAATCGGGAGATTTCGTTTTGAAAGGGGGGTGCTATGAATGAAGAGGACATTCCAGCCGAACAACCATCGTCGCAAAAAGAATCATGGTTTCCGCGCTCGCATGAAGACGCTCGGCGGCCGTCAGGTATTGAGGGCTCGCCGTCAGAAAGGCCGCAAGGTCTTGTCCGCCTGATTTGCGCCGTGGAAGTGAAGGTCACTTCGGTGACCTTTTTTGTTGCAAAAACTTTTATTTTTTTCGTGAGAGAAGCCCTTGAAAAAATTTCGATTGAGAAAGTACCAGATAATTAAAAAGAAAAACATTTTTCAGCGCGTATACAAAGAGGGCCGTTCATTCGTATCTCGTTACTTGGTGCTCTACGTTTTCAAAAGCGAAAAGGAAGCAGAAAAGAAAGTGGGCTTCGCGGCGGGCAAAAAGCTCGGCAACGCCGTGACTCGCAACCGCCTGAAAAGGCTGATGCGCGAGAGCTACCGCAGGCAGAGCCGCCTCATAAAGGATGGGCTTCTCCTTCTTCTCGTGGCTCGGAAAGCATCCGTCGAAATCAAAGAGCCCGTCATGGAAAAATCATTCGTCGCGCTTTTGAGAAAAGCAAAGATTA
Source organism: Schwartzia sp. (in: firmicutes) (assembly GCA_017458745.1). Taxonomy (GTDB): domain Bacteria; phylum Bacillota; class Negativicutes; order Selenomonadales; family Selenomonadaceae; genus RUG024. The sequence continues at coordinate 4,304 of JAFTAB010000212.1, forward strand.
TCAAAAATGTTTAGGAAATTTTGCCTTCTCTTGATTGAAGGCTACCGCGTTTTTATTTCGCCGCTGCACATGCCGTGCTGCCGCTACTATCCCACATGCTCCGAGTACGCGATGACTGCCATCGAGCGTCACGGGGTTCTGCGCGGGGGATGGCTCGCGGCGAAAAGGATTTTGAGGTGCCACCCGTTCCATGAGGGAGGATATGACCCAGTTCCCTGATGAAACACCGATGATGTCGGCTCGCCTCGAATTCCCTCGCAACTCTTTTATCAGGATGTGATAAATTGGATTTTTTGTGGTCGATTTTTCAGCCACTTGTTGAATTTTTGCAGAGAATCATGGAGGCTCTCTACTCGGTCACCGTGTCCATGGGCGTCCCGAGCTACGGCCTCGCGATAATATTTTTGACGATCATCATCAAGATGCTCCTTTACCCGCTCACCGTGAAGCAGGTGAAGTCGATGAAGGCCATGCAGGAGCTTCAGCCGAAGATGAAGCGCATACAGGAGGATTACAAGACAAACCCTCAGCTCATGCAGCAGGAAATGCAGAAGCTATACAGCGAGGCGGGGGTGAACCCTCTCGCGGGGTGCCTGCCCCTATTGGTGCAGATGCCGTTCCTCATGGCGATTTTCTACGCCCTGCGCGACGCGGTGTATGAGGGCAATCCCGCTTTCCTGTGGATGCCGAGCCTTTCGGAATCAGACCCGTACTACATCATGCCGGTGCTGTCGGCGCTGTCGACATACTTGGTATCGCGCCAGTCAATGGATCAGTCAAATTCGCAGACAAAAATGATGGGCTACATCATGCCGCTCATCATAGGATACATGAGCATGCAGTTCGCGTCGGGTCTGGTGCTGTACTGGGTCACCATGAACACCGTTCAGATTGGTCAGCAGTGGTGGATGTTCCGCAACGATGAAAAGCCTCAGAAAAAGGCAAAGGAAAAGAAGAACAAGAAGGCTGATGCCGGCTCCGGCACCGATGACGGCGCGGACGAGGCTCAGGAAACAAAGCAGAAATCGAAAAAGCATAAGAACAAGAAGTAATATTGATCGAAGATCGAAGATTTAAGAATGGAGGACGTCTTTATGGCGTTAAGCGTAGAAAAAACAGGAAAGACCATCGACGAGGCGCGTGAGGCAGCTCTTCTGGAATTGGGCGCCCGTGAGGACGAGGTCGCGTTTGAGATATTGGCGGAGCCGTCAAAAGGATTTTTTGGATTTGGCAGCAAGCCGGCAAGGATTCGCGCGACCATCATCGAGCAGGCTCGTCAGCCGCTCGACATAGCGAGGGATTTTTTGCAGCAGATTTTTGAGCAGATGAATCTCGAAGTGAATATAGGCCGCAAGGAAACGAGCGAGGGCACCGTCCTCACTCTTGAGGGCGAGAGCCTCGGCATCCTCATCGGCAAGCACGGCCAGACACTGGACTCGCTCCAGTACCTTGCTAATCTCGCCGCCAACAAGGGGCGCGGCGAGGAGCGCGTGCGCGTCATCATCGACGTGGAGGACTACCGCGAGCGGCGCGAGGAGACATTGAAATCACTCGCATCACGCCTCGCCGACAAGGCCCGCCGTACCGGGCAGAAGATACTACTCGAGCCGATGAACCGCCATGAGCGCAAGATAATCCACATGGCCCTTCAGGACGATCACTCCATCATGACTTACAGCTCGGGCGACGAGCCTTTCCGCAAGGTAGTGATTGAGCCAAAGAACAAGAGCGGATTCAAGAGCCGCAGGAACTCGCGTTCAGGCGACAAGGAGGACGGCTACGAGGGTCGCGGCTATGGCAGGAGACGCCGCTACAGTCATGGGGGCTACGAGAAGCCCGCGCTCCAATCCGAGGCCGGAGCCGAAAGCGTCGAGTCATACGCCTCGCCCGACGAAAAGGAAGAGCTGATCGACGGCATCACATTCGCCGGAAGCTACGACGGCAAAGCGCACGAATCATAACAAAATACATTTAAGGATTTGCTGTGAAAGGGCAATCTCATACCGAGATATGCCCTTTTTATTTTTACCCGACATTTGCCAATATAAGGAGCTGCATCGTGACACAATCTGAAACCATAGCCGCCATCGCTACCCCTCCTGGCGAGGGGGGCATCGGCATCGTCCGCATATCTGGAGAGGACGCGATACATACCGCATCGAAAATATTCCGCCCCCGCGGCAAAAAAATCGGCTCGCTTTCCGAGGCCGAGTCATATCATGCCGTGTATGGCGACATCATCGACGGCGCCGACGTCATCGATGAGGCCATAGCCATCGTCATGCGCGCGCCACGCTCGTACACCCGCGAGGACATCTGCGAGCTACAGTGCCACGGCGGCGCTGTAGTCACGCGGGCGGTGCTCTCGCTCGCGCTGAAAAACGGAGCGCGGCTCGCGGAGCGCGGCGAATTTACAAAACGCGCCTTTCTGAGCGGGAGACTCGACCTGTCGCAGGCGCAGTCGGTCATGGACATCGTCGGCGCGAAGACGGAGAGCGCGCTGCGCGTGGCGCAGGGTCATCTCTCAGGGCGATTCTCCGGCGAGATAAAAAGCTGCCGCCAAAAAATCCTGGGAACCATAGCGCACCTCGAGGCGACGATTGACTTCCCCGAGGACGACATTGACGATGTCGCTCTCGACGAGGCAAGGTCGAGCATCAGCCGCATAAATGAAAAAATCGGCTCCCTGCTCTCGTCGGCGCACACGGGGCGCATACTGCGCGACGGACTACTGACAGCCATCATCGGTCGCCCCAACGTCGGCAAGTCGAGCCTGCTCAATCACATGCTGCGCGAGGAGCGGGCAATCGTGACGGACGTGCCCGGCACGACGAGGGACAGCATCGAGGAGCATGCGGAGATTGCGGGCGTGCCGCTGCGCATCATCGACACGGCCGGCATACGCGAGACAAGCGACGCCGTCGAAAAAATAGGGGTAAAAATAGCCGAGCGGTACATAGACGATGCCGAGCTGGTCATAGCGATGCTCGACTCATCGCAGCCCCTCACCGACGAGGACATAAAAATCCTCTCACGGCTCAAAGCCCAAAACAAGGACGTGATATATCTGCTCAATAAAAGCGACCTGGCGCCCGCTATCGGCGAGAATGAAATTTTGAGCATAATCGGAGCCCCCTCTCCCGATGTCGTTATATTTTCAACTAGGACAAGCCAGGGCGAGAAGGAGCTGGAGGATGCCATCCTCAAAAGAGTTTACGGCGGCAAAAAAATGGAAGCGGACGAGGGAATCATGGCCTCTACCGAGCGTGAGGCCGACATACTGAGGAGAGCCTCAATGAGCCTGCGCGCCGCGCTTGACTCCATCGAAAGCGGCATGAGCGAGGACTTCATCACGATAGACCTCAGAGCCGCATGGGAGACGCTCGGGGAAATAACGGGCGAGACAGTCGGCGACGACATAGTTGACGAGATATTCAAGAAATTTTGTCTTGGGAAATGAAAGTTTGAAGAGGAATTTATATGGAAAAAAGCAATTTCACATTCTACGCGGGGACTTACGATGTCATTGTCATAGGCGCGGGTCATGCCGGAGTCGAGGCAGGACTTGCCTCGGCTCGGCTCGGAATGAATACCCTGCTCGCGACTCTCTCTCTTGACAACATTGCCCTGATGCCATGCAATCCCTCCGTCGGCGGCCCCGCGAAGGGTCATCTGGTGCGCGAGATTGACGCGCTGGGAGGCGAGATGGGAATAAACGCCGACAAGACCTGCATACAGTTCCGAATGCTCAATACCGGCAAAGGACCCGCCGTGCAGGCTCTGCGCGCGCAGGCCGACAAGAAGCTGTATCAATTCACGATGAAGGAGACGTGCGAGCGTCAAGAAAATCTCGACGTGAAGCAGCTTCTTGTCGATGAAGTTATCGTCGAAGACGGACAAGTCAAGGGCGTCGTCATAGAGACAGGCGAGATATATCACGCGCGCGCCGTCATCATCGCGACGGGCACCTACCTAAGGGGGCGCATCATAATCGGCGAGACGACATACAACGCGGGACCAAACGGGCAGAGAGCCGCCATGAAGCTATACGACTCGCTGAAGTCAATCGGGCTGCGCCTGATGCGATTCAAGACAGGCACCCCCGCCCGAGTGGATCGCGACTCGCTGGACTTCGATGAAATGACGATACAGCCGGGCGACGATGTGCCGCGCTGCTTCTCTTTCATGACGGACGAGGAGGACGCGGAGAAAATAGGCGCGGTCAATTCTCTCGCCGAGCAGATACCGTGCTGGCTGACGTACACCAACGAGGAAACGCACAAAATCCTGCGCGACAATCTCTCCCGCGCCCCGATGGCCAACGGCATCATAAAGGGCATCGGCCCGCGCTACTGCCCGTCAATCGAGACGAAGATTGCCCGCTTCCCCGAAAAGGAGCACCACCAGCTGTTCATCGAGCCGGAGGGGCTGCACACGCGTGAGATGTATGTGCAGGGAATGTCCACCTCCATGCCGATGGACGTGCAGATCGCTTTCCTGCACACGATACCCGGGCTGCGCCATTGCCGCGTGATGCGCGCGGGCTACGCCATTGAGTACGACTGCCTTGACCCCACGCAGCTCTCCCCGACGCTGGAGGTAAAAAATATTCACGGCCTATTCTCCGCGGGCCAGTCAAACGGCACCTCGGGCTATGAGGAGGCGGCGGCGCAGGGGCTGATCGCCGGCATCAACGCGGCGATGATGATACAGGGCAAGCCCCCGCTCGTATTGCGTCGCTCGGAGGCATACATAGGAGTCCTCATCGACGACCTTGTGACGAAGGGGACGAATGAGCCGTATCGCCTCATGACGAGCCGCGCCGAGTTTCGGCTGCTGCTGCGTCAGGACAATGCCGACCTGCGCCTCACCGAGCACGGGCGACGCATCGGCCTCGTGAAAGACGAGCGATACGCAAAATTTCAAAAAAAGAAGAATGAAATATCCGCCGCGATGGACGCAATCGGAAAAATAAAACTCGCGCCGAGCAACGAAACGAACGAAAAGCTCACGTCGGCGGGCCTCGATGAGATTAAATCCGTAATGACCCTCCACGATTTCCTGCGCCGCCCAAACGTCGGATACAGCGACGTGCGCGAGATGTTCGGCCTGCCACGGATTTCGCGCGAGGCGGAGCGCGAGATTGACATCGCCATCACCTACGACGGCTACATCAAAAAGCAAAACGAGCAAGTCCGGCGCATGGAAAAGCTCGAAAACCATCTGCTCCCCGACGACCTCAACTACGACGAAGTGATCAGCCTGCGCGACGAGGCAAGGGAAAAGCTGAAAAAATTTCGCCCGCGCTCCGTGGGGCAGGCAAGCCGCATATCGGGCGTGTCCCCCGCCGACATCTCCGTGCTGCTGATATATCTTGAGCAGCAGCGGAGAATAAAAAATCAAACAATTCTTTGACCGACTATGGAGGAAAAAAATGAAAATAATATTTTTCGGAGACAAATTTCTCGGCAGTGACGCGATGGCTCATTTCAAATACAGCAATGACATCAGTCTATGCGGCATCATTGACGATGGCGATCCCGGCATATTTCCGGAAATAAAGCGAATTTCCATTCACGATAATACAATCGACAAAGATATGCCCGTTGTTATCGCTTTCGCTGAAAACAGTGCCGCCATAGCCGCCAGGGAGAAACTCCTCAAATCAGGATTCTCAAAAATTTATTGCTATAACAAGTTACCGCTCCATTCAGCCTGCGATGAAATGGGCATATATGACTCGCCTGAGCTTATCGCCTCCGTGCCCGTCAGCTCATCCCTCATTGACACGTCGCGATGGGGCGATGCCGTTCTCCCCCAGGCAGAGATGCACGCCTCGGATATGTGCAATTTGAATTGCGCCGGCTGCACTCATTTCTCCCCTCTTTTCCATGAGATCGGCTGCGACATTGAGGGAGCGCTGGAGGACATAAAGATGCTGCGAGACAAATTCTCTCATGTCATGGAGTTTAACATCCTCGGCGGCGAGCCATTCATGAACCCAAACATCGGAAAGCTTGTACTCGGCGCGCGTCGGCTGCTCCCGGACACAATCCTCACTCTCGTATCGAACGGCCTCATGATTCCCCGGATTCCGCCCGCAACGCTGGAGCAAATCAAAAAGGCAAATGTCGCCATAAGCATTTCCGTCTACGAGCCGACGAAAAAAGTGCTAAACGCGGTCAAAAGATGCCTGCGCATTGCGAGAATTCCCTTCATGCTTCGCATCGGCGTAAACAAGGAATCATTCAACCGCCCGATAGCGATACGCCCCGACGGCAATTACCAGCTCGCCTGCATATCACCAAATTGCGTGAATATTTATCATGGAAAGATTGCCCGCTGCCCGACGCTCATGTATGTCCCTAAATTCAATCAGACATTCGGCGAGCATCTGCCGGAGGACGGGATAATGGATTTGAAGACCTGCGGCGATGGACGGGCTCTGCTCGCGAAGCTCAACGAGCGCGTCCCGCTCTGCGAGCATTGCGTGTTAAATCCAATGGAATGGCACACATGCACAATGCCGGCCAAAAAGGAAGACTTCGCCGTGTAACGGAACCGCACGAGGCTAGTCGCATTTACACATCGGCTAAAATTTCATATCGCAAATTGTAAAACCCTCCTTTCAAATCATTTATGCGATTGAAAGGAGGGTTTTTTATGGGCTCAATGGACATCATCGGCTCCGCTGCCTCGGCCTCGGCCGTCATTGCTGCACTTTTCGGAGCGGTCGCGTATATCGCAAATGCGACTATCGCGCCTCTCAAAATCAGCATCGACTGCCTCGCCGCCGAGTGCTCGGAGCTAAGGAACTCGATAGCCGCCATGGAAACCGAGCTCCGCCGTCTTTCGGTTCGCCTTGCGTCGCTTGGCGAGCGAAGCGACGCGCAGGAGAGCCGTCTCGGCGTCATCGAAAGGAGCGTGATAAATCATGCAGTTTGACAGAATCAACATCGCCGACCTCGTCGTCACCGTCGCGCTCGGTGGAGCGCTGTACCTCACCATAAGCGCGGGGGAGCGCGACCTTGCCATGAGCATCGCCAGCGGGCTGCTGGGCTACCTCGGCGGCGTGAAGGTCTCAGCAAAAAAAGAAAGCAAAGGAGAATAAAAAACATGGAAAGAATAATGGCGCGGGAATACCCGCTTATCATCGACCACGACGATCTGGAGCTTCGCGAGCTCACGGACGCCATAGTCATCCACCACACCGGGAATGCCATCGACGACGACCTGTCTGCGGAGGACATAAACGCCATACATCGGTCACTCGGCTGGCTGGCCATAGGCTACCACTACGTCATCAGAAAGGACGGCTCCATCGAGCTGGGCCGCCCGCGCTGGACAACGGGGGCGCACGCCGAGGGAGAAAACCATCACACCGTCGGAATAATGCTCTGCGGCAATTTCGATGTCGCCGAGCCAATGCCCTGCCAGATCGAGTCGTGCGCCATGCTCATCGCGAACCTCGCGGACGGGTATAGCCTCGACCTCGACGCCGATACCATAATCGGGCATCGGGACCTATGCGCGACAAGCTGCCCCGGCGACAATCTCTATGACAAAATCCCAATCATCATAGGCAAGGCGATATGGTACGCCTGCCACTGACACTCATCACTAAAAAAGGCACCGTCTGTCGGTGCCTTTTTCTTATGCTCGATATATCATAACATTTCACTTGCAACGAGGGCGCAAATGCAGACCGCGCATCAGGAGATAAGTATCAAATTTTTTATCCGATGCTCATGCTCGCACCGCCTTCTCCGTCGTCACGCAATCTTCTCTCTTATGCTCTTTATCGACCGCGACTTCATCGCTGCCACAGCCTGCTGCGATACGCCGAGCCTCCTTGCCGTCTCCTGCTGCGTGAGGCCGTCGCGGTACAGCATCTCCATCACCGCCCTCACTCTCGGCGTGAGGCCATCCAGCATCGCGTCAAACGCCGCCTCGCTTTCAAGCTCCCCAATCGCGTCGCGCATATCCGCAATCTTGTCCAGCGCCGTCTCGCCGTCCTCGCCCGCGAAAGGCATCACCTCCCGCTCCCATTTTCGTCGCTCCCTCTTGAAAAACGAGTACAGCCCCATCTCGATCATCGACTTCATGAAGCCGGGGAACGGCACTCCGCGGGACGCATCAAACGACCTCACCGAGCGCACGAAAATCTCCATGGCCTCGCCCATTGCGTCATCGGCTATCGTCCTGAGATACGGCATGTGCGAGCATTTCACTATCAGCCCCTCGTAACGGGCATACAGCTCCGCCATTGCGTCATCGTCGCCCGCCTGCGCCATCGCCGCGAGCCTCACATCATCATATTCTTTTATCATTTTCCTCACCTATCGGCGAGGAACCGGTTCCTCAATTTTTTGGAACTGTTCAAAAGCAAAAACAAATTTAAGAACTGTTCCCTGCGCATGAGGCTATGATAAAAGAACGCATGAACTAAATCAAAAGATGAGTGAGCCGCAAATCAGCAAAAAATTTTACGCCCAATAATTTTTTGAAAATTTAATTAATCAAAACTATAATTTCTTGCTTTTAGACTCCATTATGTTACAATGATACAAAACCATCATGAGCATCAGACTCCCAATGAATTTACCCGACAGCATAATAAATTTTTTTGGACAATAAAGGATACTCGCTGTGAAGTGTACCCTTATTTCAAAATCAAATTACCAAAACATCAAGAAAGGACGATGACCGGCATGACACAGCATAGGCACAATCCTGCCACGGCGGCGACCGTCAAAAAGAACGAGGAAATGTATCGGCTCCTCGACTTCGGCGATGTGCGCGAAGCGGAATTTGCGCGACGCGGACTGATCGCCGCCGTAGACTCCCTCGAAATCAAAAACGCGGCGGGCGAAATCATCTGGAGTCAGGCGGCCTCCAATTTTCTCGACGAAGTGGAGACTGCCCCGGACACTGCGAACCCGAGCCTCTGGGAGAACGCGAAGAACAACCACGTCACGGGTCTGTTTGAGGTCACGGACGGCATCTATCAGGTGCGCGGCTTCGATATGGCGAACATCACGCTGATCGCTGGGGAAACGGGCTGGATTGTCTTCGACACGGCGATGGCGGTGGAAAGCGCGAAAGCGGCTATGGCTCTCGTCGAGAAACATCTCGGCAAACGTCCTATTAAGGCAGTGCTAATCTCCCACCCCCACGTCGACCATTTCGGCGGCGTCAAGGCATTCCTGTCCGACGAGGAAGCAGCGGACAGGAATCTCTCCATCGAGGAGCAGCTTGCCAGCGGGAAAATCCCGGTCATCGTGCCGCAGGGCTTCACCGCGCACGCCATCTCGGAAAACCTCTACGCGGGACGCGCGATGGCACGCCGCGCCCATTACCAGTACGGCGCGCTCTTGGAAAAGAGCCCGACCGGTGCGCTAGCCATCGGCATCGGCATGGGCCAGGAGGTTCACGGCACCGTCTCATTCATCACGCCCACATGGGAAATCCGCGAAACGGGGGAACGGCTCACCATTGACGGCGTGGAGATCGAGTTCCAGATGACACCCGGCACGGAAGCCCCGGCGGAAATGAACGCCTATTTCCCGCAGAAAAAAGCCCTCTGGCTCGCCGAGAACTGCACCGCCACGCTGCACAATCTCTACACCCTGCGCGGCGCGCAGGTGCGCGACGGAAACGCCTGGGCGAATTACATCGTCGAAGCGGCCGCGCTTTACGGCGACAAGACGGAGGTCACATTCCAGTCGCATAATTGGCCGCATTGGGGAAGGGACGCCATCCGCGCCTACATGATGGACACGGCGGCGGTCTACAAATACATCAACGACGAGACCCTCGCCCTGCTGAACCTCGGCTATACCTCCGACGAGATCGCGCACACGCTGGCGCTGCCGCAAATGCTGGCAAAAAACTGGTACACGCGCCAATATTACGGCACGGTGGCTCACGACGCGAAAGCGGTCTATCAAAAATTCATGGGCTGGTACGACGCGAACCCCGTCAACCTGAATCGGCTCCCGCCGGAGCAAAGCGCAAAAAAATGGGCGGAATACCTGTCCCTCGGCGGCACGGAGACGGCGATGAAAAAAGCGCGGCAGGACTACGAGGCCGGAGAATACCAATGGGTCGCCGAGTTCACAAACCGTCTCGTATTCGCCGACCCCAAAAACGAGGCGGCGCGAAACCTCTGCGCGGACGCGCTGGAGCAGCTCGGCTATCAGGCGGAATCAGGCCCGTGGCGCAACTGCTATTTGACGGCGGCACTGGAGCTTCGCGAGGGGAACCGCGAGGGCGACCCCGTCGCACAAAAAAATTTCGGCGGGGATATGACAAAGAACCTCACGCCGGAAATGGCCTTTGACTACATCGGCATACTCCTTGAACGCGGTAAACTCTCGGACGAGGCTTTCTCCGTCCGCTTCGAGCTGGCCGACACGAAAGAGACCTATATGGCCTACCTGCGCTACGGCGTATGGCTGCACGCAAAAGAAAAAAGGGACGCCGATGTCGTGATACAATGTCCTGCGAAGGCGCTCCTGCTGCTGGCGGCGGGCGCGGACGAAAAATTCCGAAGCGTGGCGAAAATCTCGGGCGACGAGGCGCGCTTTGCCCTGCTCCTTTCCGCGCTCCACCGCTTCACGGGCGGCATGACAGGAACATTCAATATCGTCGAGCCGTAAGGGGTTGATTAGATGATGTCAGAGCTGAAAGAATACTACCATCCGGCGAAACTGTTCATCGTCGGCAAAGTCATGCTGGCCATCAATTTGCTCCTTTTCCTGCGAAACATTTACCGATTCCCGTTCCTCGTCGCGCTTCTGGTGCTCGCCGCGACGCTGTCCTGCTCACTGCCGATTCTATACCATCACCGGCAGCGGAGCATCGCGGACGGTGTCTTTTTCCGGCGCATAATCCTGCCGAGCTTTCTTGGCATGACGCTCTCGGTGCTCATGATTTCGATGTTCGGCGCGGACTGGGCGCGCCTCCCTTACGGGATCAGCCATAGGGAGGCCATGGGCATCTTTTTCGAGAACAAGGGGCTTTTCTTCCTTATTATGTCCAATGTTTCCTTGATTCAAATGGTGCTTAAGGAAGCCGTGCCAAAAGAAAAACGAATGCCCTATTTCCTGCTGCTTGTCGTGCCGCTGCTGCTGCTGGCGTCTGTGTGAGGCTCTCCGCAAAGGCGCATGCAGAGCGTTGATATATAGCAATTATTCTAGCATGCAAGGAGTAATGCCATTATGAAAATCAAGCAAAAGTTTATCCTGCTGGCGGGCGTGATCGGCGCAGTAATGATCATCGTCTCCGCGATTGGCTACAACACCGCCGCAAGCTCCGTGGAAGAAGCTGCGCGGAAGGAGCTCTTGGCGAATATAGTCTCGAAGTCCGACGAGGCCGAGTCATGGCTCGCGTCGAAAGCGCAGTACGCAAAGTCGATGGCGGAAACCTTCGCCAATATCGCCGACGATGCCACCGTCAAGCGTCCCGAGATGCTGACCGGCATCCTCGCCGACAAGGAATTTCAGGACGCGTACCACGTCCGGGATGACGGCTGGGCGTGGGCACTGGTCGCGGGCGACCTCAACGGCAAGCGGGAGTGGCGCGAGCGGCCTTGGTATATCGCAATCAAGAAGTCCGGCCAATTCGAGTACACCGATCCGTATGTGGACGCGATGACGGGCAAGCTCGTGGTCTCCGCGACCATGCCCTATTCCCGCAAAAACGGTGTAGGCGGCGGCCTGTGCCTAGACATCCGCATGGACGCGATTCAGGATCACGTCGGCATGATCAAATTTAAGGGCGAGGGTATCGGCTATATTCTGAACCCCAAGACGGACATGATCAACGTCTCCGCCGACGCGCAGCAGAACCTGAAAAAAATCTCCGAGAACCCGCTGTTCCGCAGCCACGTCACCGAAATGACCCAGAATAAAACCGGATTCTTCAAGGAGAACGTCGCCGGACAGGAGTGCTTCGTCGCCTATCATACCATGGAGCTGACGGGATGGATTACCGCGATTGAGCTTCCGTCGCTGAGCTCACTCGGCGACGCAGCGAAACTCCGATATATCTATATCGGCTTGACGGGGCTCGGCGTCCTGCTGCTCTCCGGCTCGCTGTTTTTCTTCGCGAACGGCATCGTGCGCCGTCTCGGCCTTTTGAATCGCGGCCTGAATGAAATCGCGGGGGGCAATCTGCGCATGGAGCCGCTGCCGGTGGACTCCTCCGACGAGTTCGGCGAAATGGCGGACGAGTTCAACCGCATGAAGGACAACGTCCACGATTTGATCCTAAAAATCAAGGACAGCTCGGAGAGAGTCGCGGCATCCAGCGACGCGCTGGCGTCCAGCTCCCATCAGGCGGCGGAGAACGCGACCCATGTGGCGCAGACGGTGAGCGAGGTCTCCGAGGGCATGGAGAAGCAGCTTACCAGCGTGGGCGTGACAAAGAAGAACATCGACGGAGCCTTTAACGATATCGAGGCGATGGCGCGGAAGACCGACGGCGTCGCCGAAAGCGCGCGGCAGATGGCCGACGCAGCCGAGTCCGGGTCGCGCCTGATGCACGACGCCATAGCGAAGATGAGCGGCATCGAGACCAGCGTCTCGGCCTCGGCGGAAGTCGTGCGGAAGCTCGGCGCAAATTCACAGCAAATCGGGCAAATCGTCGAGACTATTTCCCAGATTTCGGAGCAGACAAACCTCCTTGCGCTGAACGCGGCCATTGAGGCGGCGCGCGCGGGCGAGGCCGGACGCGGCTTCTCTGTGGTCGCGGAGGAAGTGAGGAAACTCGCCGAGCAGTCCGCGTCGGCGGCGGAGAACATCTCCGAGCTAATCGGCGACGTGCAGAAGGACACGGAAGCGGCAGTCGCCTCGATGGAGGGCGGCACCGGCGAGGTCGCGGGCGGCCTCGCGTCCATCCGCGCCGTGGCAGAGCAGTTCGACGAGATCAACCGCCGGGTGACATCGGTCAACGACGAGATTGCCGGAATCAAGCAATCGGCGCAGACCATCAACGACGGCATAAAGAACATCGTCTCGGCCATCGACACCATCGACGAGGTGAGCCGCGAGGCATCGAAAAACACGCAGGTCATCTCAAGCTCGGCGCAGGAGCAGTCGGCCTCCTCGCAGGAAATCGCCTCGGCCAGCAACTCGCTGTCCGATCTCGCGGTGGATCTGAAAAACGCCACGGCGACGTTTAAGATATAAAAGGAGACTTATTCAGTGGGAGTTTTAGACTCCCACTGAATTTAGTCGAATTTACCCATTGCTTTATGGGCGCTAAAACTCCCGCTTAAGAAGCGGGAGTTTTAGCGCCCGTTAGCATCGGATAAAAATTTTTCCCTATCGTTTCATGTGCAAATGCACAGCAAAAAAACCACCGTCAGTCTTAAGACTCAAACTGATGGTGGTTTTTTTACGGTGTATTCAAATTCCAAAAAAGATGACGTCACCATGATTATTCGCCAAGAAATCTGTTTCTTCCTGTCTTGGCTATTTTCATTCTTATTTCCCGCCCCAAAGCGTCTCGTTAATCTCCAGCATCAACTTTTCTCCATGGAGCGGTTCCATTGCGGACTGCTCTCCGAGGCGGAAGTCGCGGCGATTTTCCGGGTCGTATTTTTCCCATGTTTGCCCGTCGATGCCGTCTTCGCCGTTGGGGTCGCCTGTCTTGATGAAATTCGCCCAAGCGCGGAGCATCTTGTCGGACATTGCTCGTGCGCTTTCATGACCGGCGGCCACAGTGTCCAGCGTGCCGAAGACATATTTCAGTTCCGCCGCGTGAGCGACGCCGATGCGACTCTCATCGGTCACGTTCGGGTCGCGGTAATCGAAACGATAAAAATACACGTCCTCGCCCATTTCCGCAAGCGCATCGGCATAGGCCACCGCGCCGCTCTTTGTGGTGGACGCGCCGAAAACTTCCGAGAGGCGATCAAAAGCGTCGTGCTTCGCGTCAATCGGATAGCGGGCAATAAAGTCCGGCGCATTCCGTCCAAAGGCATTATATAGCGCCGCGTGATAGTCGGCCTCCGTGGCAGGCTGCTCGATAAAAATCGAGCCCTCGTCGGTATTGAATCCCGCCAAGAGACGCACGGCGTTCAGCTCGCCGTCTTTCACCGCCGCCATTGGATTTTTCGGCAGCACTGCGCCGTCAAAGACAGGCCAAAAGCAGAAAGGCTGTGGGTCAGTGGTGGCGTGAACGCGAAAGCGCGTATTCGCCGCAAGATCCTCCGCATGAATCCCACGCATATAGTCGATACCCTCCGGCGTGTCCGCGCCGCCCATCATCTCGACATAGCGGCGGCTGTCCCCGATGCTCAGTTTCAAGTCGCCCCGCGTGATCGGGGAAACGGCGGGGATATTCAGTATGCAGCCGCTCTCCATGATGGCCTGACGGAAAAGTCCTTTTGCCAGTGGGGAGACAATCAACGCGCTGACGGAGAAGGAACCCGCACTCTCGCCGCCGATGGTCACGCGCTCCGGATCGCCGCCGAAAGCCTCGATATTCGCCTGAATCCATTTCAGTGCCTCGATTTGGTCGAGAATCCCCCAGTTGCCGGTGGTGCCGTATTCCTCCATGCCGGTTTCGTCGGCTAGGAATCCGAACGCATTGAGACGGTAATTGATGGTGACCGCGACAATGCCCTGCTCCGCGAGCCTCGTAGATTCATAAGTCGCCATGGAGCCGCTGCCCGAAGCGAAGGCCCCGCCGTGGATAAAAACGTAGACCGGCAGTTTTTCGCCCTCCTCCGCGGGCGTCCAGACGTTCAGCGTCAGCGCGCCCTCGCCCGTTTTCGTCATGCCGTACTGCGTGACCGGCAGGCTGAATCTCGTCGCATCCAGCACGCCGTCCCAAGGCTCGGCGGCCTCCGTTGGCGCGAAACGCAGCTCTCCGACAGGCGGCTTCGCGTAGGGGATGCCGCGGAAAATGCGAATATTTTCATGCTGCCGCCCGCGCATCGTGCCCATCGACGTTTCGAGCAGCACTTCCGCATCGTCGGGCCATTCCTCTGCGATTCTCTGCATTCCCGATGCGCTCTGCTTCGCCGCCTCGCAGACGGCGGTTTCACCTTGCCAAGTAGGAGCGATAGGCGCGCCGAGGGCGAACGCCAGCGTCAGCGCGACGGAAAGCTTTTTGAGCTTGTTCCATTTCATAAATGCTGTTCCCCCTTGTCAAAAATTATGCCCATAGTATATCAAATTGCGGAAAAAAATCAAGCCGAGGAGAATCGACCATGCGTCATCCTATGTCTAAAGAATTTATAAAAGTATAAAATTTTTGTTTGTCATTTTAATTGCATCTTTTTTGAAAAACAAATTGCCCCAAAATCGCTTCGGTAAGTTTGTTAGTTTGTTGTCTTTGCCCAGTTCCATGACAATCACCCGTTCATATCATTCGCCCATGGGCATTTAATTTTGTCTTTCTGTATCTTTGCGCCCCTGAAAACGAAAAGTGTTGCCCTTTACTTGACAGCATGAAGGTAATATCATATTATACTGAAAAAGGATTCAGTGAAATCTATTTCACCATGATATAGGCGGTGAGGATATGTTTATTGGTCGCGCTAAAGAGCTTGAGCAGTTGGCGGAGCAATTTGCAAAAGAGGGAAAGCGAGCAGCAATGCTATATGGCACCCGCAGGGTTGGCAAGAGCACGCTGATCTTGGAGTCTATCAAGCACACATCATGCAAAGTGATTTACATTGAATGTCTGCTGACCACCTTGGAGCGCAATGTTAAGCGTTTGGAGGAAAAAATACAGGGGCTTTTTAATAATAAGTTCTTGCATTTTGCCGGATTTGAGGATGCGTTTGAATATCTGGGCACGGTTAACGAAAAAGTCATTGTCATCATTGACGAATATCAGTATTTGAAGCAGGTAAATGATGGCAAATATGTTGACTCGGTATTTCAGAATATTATTGATCAAATGAAGGACAATTTGAAGCTTGTACTGTTGGGCTCTTACGTGGGCATGATGAAGGAGCTGCTGGAAAAAGAGAATCCGTTATTCGGGCGGTTTTCCCTTGTCATGCACATAAAGCCATTTGATTACTATGACAGCGCTGCTTTTTATCCGGAGCGGAGCGTGGGGGAAAAAATAGCATTTTACAGCATATTTGGCGGTATGCCATTTTCAAATGACTTGCTGGTTGCCGATAAGTCGCTGACTTATAATATTAAATCGTTGATTTTGAACCCAAGCAGTCCAATCCGCATGTATATTGAAAATATATTATTGTCGGAGCTGTCAAAGGTCGCCAATGCCAATATGATTTTGTCGGCCTTGGCAAACGGGAAGAAGCGATATGGCGAAATAGAATCCATGACAGGGGCGAAGACCAACGGCACTTTGGACAAGCAGCTTAAAAATCTCCTTGAAATGGAGATAATCAAAAAGGTATATCCGATAAATAAAAGCAACGACAAGAAAAAGACCTTTTATGAAATATCTGATAATCTGGTGAGATTTTATTATAGCTTTGTGTATGGAAATATAGATGTTATCGCCAGAATCGGAGAAGAAAATTATTATGATTCGTATATAGCGGCTTCCTTGAACACCTTCATAGCCCACAGATTTGAGGAAATATGCCGGGAATACTTTATCCGGCAGGCTAAAAGGGGAATCATTGATGATGTGATGGATATAGGAACCTTCTGGTATGATATGCCGGCGGAACACAAAAGCGGGGAATTTGATTGTGTTATCAGGCATAACAGGGGCTATTCCTTCTATGAAGTAAAGTATTATAACAGGCCATTTACCAAAAAGGATATGGAGCAAGAGCTTCAGCAGTTAAAAGCCATACCGGGGAACACGCAAATTAAGTATATTGGCTTTATAACCTTATCCGGTTATGATTTTTCAGATGATAAATATAAGTTGTTGACTGCCGATGAATTGTATATGTGAATGTGAGAGATACGGTGAAGCGGTAAACTAAAATTGGACAGAAACACTGCCTCATCGGGGGATTTTTCTGCGCAGGTAGCGCAGGGTAATGGGCGGCACCAGTTTCTTTAGCTTGTCAAATTGCTTGGCCTCCGCCAGACGGCGAACCTCGGAGGCGCTGACGGGTCTGCCTTGGTACTTCATGCGGGGAATCTCGATAAATTTCACCCCGTAACTGGGCAGAATCCTTGCCATGCTTTCGTTGTACTGGCGGGTGACGTTGTCCAGCGGCTCCTCGCCGGCAAAGCGCATGGAGATATTAAGGCAGGGTGCGATTTCCTTGCCGAACATGGTGACATCGAGAGAGGTGTCGATTTTGTGCTCCTGCAGACTTTCCTTATTAAAATACTCCTGAAAGGTGCGGGAGGAGATTATGAACTGTCCGCTGGGAATTACGGAGACATTCTTGAGGTCAGCCAGATTCTTTCGCACCAGTTCTATGCGCTCGGCAAATGGGAACACTGATTTGTCCTCTTCCACCACAAAGACAATCAGATGGTCGCATCGCTTCAAAGCCTGCTCCACCAAGTAGCGATGCCCCACGGTGAAGGGGTTGCAGTTCATAACGATGGAGCCAATCTTCGGGCTGATGGTGCGCCGATAGAATGATTCCAGCTTGTC
>JAFTAB010000213.1 GCA_017458745.1 Schwartzia sp. (in: firmicutes)
CGCCGGTCTCTCGCGCATATCGGCCGATGCCGCGGCGCGCGGTGACGACAGTCCATCTATCTTGATAGGCATGATAATCCCCCCTGACATTTACTTCCGATACCATTATACTGATTTAATGGACATTAGGCAAATGCAAAATGATGACAAAAAGGGCGCAAGATTATTGGCACTTATCTCATGCCAAAATATTAAATGAGAATTTTGGTCGAAAATTATCATCAGACAAGCCAAAAACAATTTATCCCATGGCAATTCCTCACCATCATATCGAAATTGAAGAAGCAAAAACGGACTGCGGCGAAAATTCACGCAGTCCGTTTTTATAATTCACGCAAAACAATCAAAACAAATTCTTTTCAAGTATAATCGTCTGGTCTCGGTTCGCGCCGACCGAGACTATGCCGAGCTTTATGCCGGTGACTTCTGCCAATCGCTCAAGATAGACCCGCGCCTCCTTGGGCAGTTTGTCATATTCTCTCACGTCGCTGATCGGCGTCTTCCAGCCCTTGAATGTCTCATAGACCGGCTCGACTTCCTCGAGCACTTTGAGGCTTGCCGGCATCTCGTTCAAAAGCTCGCCCCTGTACTTATAACCCGTGCACATTTTTATCTCGTCAAAGTCATCGAGAATGTCGAGCCGCGTTATAGCCATGTAATTGATGCCCGACAGCATACCGGCGTACTTCACGACGTACGCGTCGAGCCATCCGGTGCGACGCGGGCGACCCGTGACTGTCCCGTACTCATGCCCTGCCTCGCGAAGTTTTTCTCCTGCCTCGTTGAGCTGCTCCGTCGGGAACGGCCCCGAGCCGACGCGGGTGCAATACGCCTTCACGACGCCGACGACCGTGTCCAGCTTGCTCGGCGCGACGCCCGCCCCCACTCCTATGCCGCCCGACACGGGGTGGGACGAGGTGACATACGGATATGTGCCGTAGTCGATGTCGAGCATCGTCGCCTGTGCTCCCTCGAAGAGCACCTTCTTGCCGGCGGCGAGCGCATCATTGAGGAGGAATATAGTGTCGCACACATATGGGCGCAGCCTCTCGGCATAGCCCTCGTATTCCTTCAGCATCTCGTCGTAGTCGAGCGGCTCATGCTTGTAAAGGCGCTCAAGCTCAATATTTTTCACCGTCAGATTTTCCTTCAGCTTCTTTGCAAATTCCTCTTTGTCCATGAGGTCGCAAACTCGTATGCCGACGCGCTTGGCCTTGTCCTGATACGCGGGGCCTATGCCGCGCTTCGTCGTGCCGATTTTGCTGTTGCCTCGCAGCTCCTCGCCGAGCCCGTCCATCAGGCTGTGATAAGGCATCACCACATGGGCCCTGTTGGAGAGGCGTATGCCCGACACATCTATGCCGCGCTTCGTCATCGCGTCCATCTCCTCGAGCATCACCTTCGGGTCCACGACGACGCCGTTGCCTATGACGCAGAGCGTCCCCTTGTAGAGTATCCCCGACGGCAAAAGGCGCAGCTTGTACTCCTCGCCGTCGACCGTGACCGTGTGCCCGGCATTGCTGCCGCCCTGATAGCGCACCACGACATCCGCCTGCTGCGCAAGATAATCGACAATCTTGCCCTTTCCCTCGTCGCCCCATTGGCTGCCTGTGACTTCAACTGCTGGCATATTTAGCAACTCCTTAAAAATCAGAATAGATGCGCGTCACGCGCAATATCATAGCCCAAACCTTGAAAAAATCATATCCACGTTGCGGAGGAAATATTCAAAATCAAAACATTCGTCGATTTCCTCCTTCGACAGATATTTCGTGATGTCCTCGTCCTTCTCCACATTCGACTTGAAGTCCTCGCCCTCCATCCATTTCTTCATCGCGTTGCGCTGCACCCACTTGTACGCGTCCTCTCGCAGCACTCCCTTGCCGACGATGGCGAGCAGGATGCGCTGGCTGTATATGAGGCCGCCCGTCTTGTTCATGTTGGCGAGCATCGCGTCGGGATAGACGAGCAGCTTGTCAATGATGTTCGTGAATTTCCTCACGCAATAATCCACGTTTATCGTGCTGTCGGGCAATATCACGCGCTCCACCGACGAGTGGGATATGTCGCGCTCATGCCACAATGAGATATTCTCCATGGAGGCGAGAGCGTTGCCGCGCACGAGCCGCGCCATGCCCGAGATGCGCTCGCATGTGATGGGGTTCCTCTTGTGCGGCATAGCCGACGAGCCCTTTTGCCCTGGCGAGAAATACTCCTCCGCCTCTCTTATGTCGGTGCGCTGGAGATTCCTCACCTCCGTCGCGAACTTCTCAAACGAGCTTGCGACAATCGCGAGAGTCGTCATATACTCCGCGTGGCGGTCACGCTGTATGACCTGTGTCGCGAGCCTCACTGGGGTCAGCCCCAGCTTCTCGCAGACGATTTCCTCGATTTTCGGGTCGATATTCGAGTACGTGCCGACCGCGCCCGACAGCTTCCCAACCGATACGATTTTCTTCGCGTGCTCGACGCGCTCAATGTCGCGCTCCACCTCCGCCATCCAGAGCAGCAGCTTCAGCCCGAATGTCATCGGCTCGGCATGGATGCCATGCGTGCGGCCGATGCACGGCGTGTGCTTGAACTCCACGGCGCGGCGGCGCAAGACGTCATGAAATTTATGGAGGTCATCCAAAATTATATCGCACGATTTCTTGAGCGTGAGATCCTGAGCCGTGTCCTCCACGTCGCTTGAAGTGAGCCCCTGATGGATATACTTTGAATCCTCGCCGACATTCTCCGCGACGTTAGTGAGGAAAGCGATGAGATCATGGTGCGTGACCTTCTCAATTTCCAGTATGCGGCTGACATCAAAATCCGCCTTCTCGCGGATATTTTTCGCCGCCTCCTTTGGAATCTTGCCCAGCTCCGCGGCCGCGTCGCATGCCGCCATCTCCACATCGAGTATCGTCTGCCACTTGTTCCTGTCAGTCCAAAGCGCTCCCATTTCAGGATTAGTGTACCGCTCAATCATCAGAAATTCCTCCTGCAATTATTTCTATAATA
>JAFTAB010000034.1 GCA_017458745.1 Schwartzia sp. (in: firmicutes)
CTTTTTTGCCGACGACGTTCTCCGGGTCACATGCGAGGAGACGCGTCGCCTCATGCCGGGCCAGATGCGAAAGCCCCATCGAGTTATACTTGGCGGCCTTGCTTGCAAGCGAGCTGACATTATTGGAATTATTTTTTTGAGCTTTCTGTCTTTTCTTCTCGATGTCTTCCTTGCGTTTGCGCTCGGCCTCCATCATGCGCTCGCGGTCATTGTTTTTCCTCTCACTCGCGTAAGCCGCCGTCACGCGAGCCTCCAAATCCGCGCCGAGATTTCCCCAGCGCACCGCGCTCTTCAACGGGGCATACGCCTCATCGTCGTTAAGGAAGTCGACCGAGCCGTCCGCCATCTTCCTGAATCCCCACATCGCCCCCATGCTGTTGTCATGGAAAGCCTTCGCGAGCCCGCCCGCGATGAAATACGCTCTCTCCTTCGCGCTGTATATCTCCCCTGCCGCCGCGGCCTGCTCCTCGGTGAGCGGCTGCGCGGTGTAAAACACCTTCTCGTCGATGAGCACGTCAGTATTGCCCGTCTTTTCATCCGTGGCGCACGTCACATGATTGACGCTGTACTCTTCCATCCATTTGAGTGCCCGTTCCAGCCTTTTGCTTGTCTCCGGGTGGTCGTCGGGATTGAGAAAAGATTCGCTCGGGCTGTCGGGCATCTTGGTCACCATCGCGGCAAATCCCCCGGGATTAAATCCGGCGCTCGCCATCAGGAAAAACCCCGACTTGTCAGCGTCATTCTCCGAGGGCGCGGTATAATTTTTCGCCTGATTGTAATTCGTTGCCAGCTGTATCAGCACGCCCTCCAGTATGCCCGTGTTCGCCTCCAGGAGGCTCGCGCCGAACTGCGTCGCCGCCGCCTTCGCGCCGTCATACTGCACATGCTGATGCAGCCCGTGGATGAGCTCATGCGCGAGCACCCCCGCCACCTCGTCGCGGTTGTAATTCACGCCCGCGAGGAAGCCCTTATTAACGCTCACATAATTCACGGCCGAGCATGACGCATTAAATTGGTCGCTGTTATTCACGCGCCAGCGGAAAGGCAGCGAGTCGGCAGGCAGAGCGTAATCGCCGCGCTCAAGCAGCTGATTCATCACGCTCGTCACGACCTCGTTGTCCCTCTCATCAAGATCCTGCCCTGCCTTGGCCATGTCCTCATCGAGCAGTTTCTTCTGCATTCCGGGGTCATTGCCAATAGCCAGAAGCCCGGTGAGATAATAATTGTATGTCGCGCCGATGCCGATGATGCCCCCGATGACATCAGTCAAAAGAGTCGCCTCGGCGACGGGAGCCGAGAGCGGCGCAAGGAACACCACGGCAGCCGACAGTCCTCCGGCGAGCGCCATCCTGATTTTCTTGCTCAACTTGAATTTTGAAATAAACATAGCATATCCCCCTGTCAATATATTTTCTCATATTATTATATCGTCATTTCATTCATTTTTCTTAAGTGTTTTTTTGAGATTATGAACTGTTCATGAATAAGTCTCATTTTTATGTATACTTGTAAATACTAGTGACATTATTCCGCTGAATATGTATAATAATGTTGTTTTTGTTTTATAAAAATTTGGAGGGGGATTTTTCATGTTCATCAGAAAAGCGCTGAAGCGCATCGCTGTCGGGCTCACCGCAGTGGCATTCGCCGGGGTCATCGCGGGCTGCGGCGGGGGAGAGAAAAAAGCCGGCGACGCCAACAAGAAGCAGTACCAAGTCGGCATAGTGCAGCTCGTCGAGCACAACGCGCTCGATGCCGCGAACAAGGGATTC
>JAFTAB010000214.1 GCA_017458745.1 Schwartzia sp. (in: firmicutes)
ATATTTTTGCCTTCCGCGCTGGCAATAGTGTCCACGACAGACTCCAAAATGGAAAATCCCGTCGCCATGAACGTCATAACGACAATCACAATAGTGTACATTGATTTCCCCACGGAGTCCAGCGCAAGCCCCATCTCCCGACGAGCTTCCACAAGCTCGCCGCCGATTTTATAAACCCAGTACAGGAAATAAACCCCGCAGGTCAAGATTGAGAAAATGACTGCCTGAATCGGGCTGCCCGTCTGAGGCTTGCCGGACAGCTCATGGATATCCCTCGTAAGCGTATAAATCCAATACAGCCCGAAAATACCGCAAGTGACAATCGTCAGCACGACGCGCGGCACGACATCGCGCGCGCGTAAATTTCTGATTTGTGATTCATCCATATTAGCAAGTCTTCCTTTCAAAAAAAGTAGCATATATGATAACACATAAACTCAAAAAATACAAAGTTCATTTTTTGCGATATTGTAAATTTTTTTTTGGATTGTTTTATGAAAATAGTATGAGTATAATGAAGTAAATATGGAATTGTCTGAAATAATAAGATTTTGCTTTCGCTATTTACTGTCGCGATTCAAATCTTGTCAATCAGCCAGCTCCATGTCGAAATTTTTTATATTTTAAGGAGTGAAGAGTATGCGGAAAAAGGGTATCATGCTGATCATGGCCGTCGTCATGTCTCTCCTGACTGTAGTTCTCTCAGGCTGCGGCGGCGGACCGAAACAGGCATCGTCCGGCTCAGGTTCTGGCGCCGGCGCGAGCTCGGGTGGAGCGGCAGGCGGCAACAAGCTCGTCATCTACACCTCGATGAAGGAATCACTTATCGGCGGAATCGTCGAAGGATTCAAGAAGAAGAACCCCGGCATTGAGGTGGACTATCAGTCAGCCGGCGCCGGCAAGCTCATGGCAAAAATTGCCGCGGAGCGTCAGAGCGGCAAAATTCTCGCTGATGTCATTTGGACAAGCGAGGTTCCCGATTTCTACAACATGAAAAACGAGAAGATTTTGGAGCCGTACACTCCGAGCAACATCAAGGAGCTTCTCAATCCTTTCGATGACTATGACGGCACGTTCACGGCAGCACGCCTTGGCACGCTCGGCGTAATCATTAACACCGACAAGATCAAGGAAGACCCGACAAAGTGGTCCGACATCTACACCAAACCAGAATATAAGAACGGATTTGGTATTGCCGACCCGGCTCTCTCGGGCACGAGCTACATGAGCGTCGCTCTCCTCCAGAGCAAGTATGGCTGGGAGTATTTCGACAAGCTGCATGAAGCCGGTGCTCGCATCGGCAAAGGCTCCGGTCAGGTCATCGACGACACTTCAGTCGGAGAGCTCACCGCTTGCCTTGGCGTTGATTACATCACCAACAGCAAGATTGCAAAAGGTGCTCACCTCAAGCTGTGCTACATGACCGAGCCAAACGCTCTCCTCATGGTTCCGAGCCCTGTCGCTATATTCAAGGGCACCCCGCATCTTGACGCCGCGAAAAAATTCGTTGATTATCTGCTTTCAGCCGAGGCACAGCAGAAGGTCGCCGACGCCGGCACAGTTCCGGTTCGCACGGATGTCAAGCAGGATCCGAAGCACGGCCTGCCAAAGCCTGAGGACGCTCTGAAGAACGGCATCAAGGTAAAATACACCGAGATTCTCCCGGAAAAAGAGAACACTATAAAGAAATTCACGGAAATCATCGGCAAGAAATAAGAAATAAAGTGGCGGGGCGGTAATCCGCCCCGCTTTTTTACAATTATTTTTCGCATACATAAAAGGAGGTTTCTTTATGGACATTATCCGCATGGAGGGCATCACAAAAGGATACCCTGACCATCCGGTACTCAATGACCTCAATCTCTCAATCAAAAAAGGAGAGTGCTTCACGCTGCTGGGGCCCTCGGGCTGCGGCAAGACCGTCCTCATGCGCCTGATTGCGGGATTCGAGACACCGGATGCCGGGCGCATCTATATTGACGATACGCCTGTCGCGGATCTCGCTGACCACATCGACGTGCCGACAGAGAACAGAGGCCTCGGCGTCGTTTTTCAGGATTATGCCGTGTGGCCCCACATGACTGTGTTCGAGAATATCGCGTACCCGCTCAAGATCGCCAAGGTGCCAAAAGACGAATTGAAAAAGCGCGTCATGGAAATGGTGGACATAGTCGGCATGAACGGACTTGACAAGCGTTATCCGTCGGAGCTTTCCGGCGGGCAGCAGCAACGCGTCGCCCTCGCCCGCGCCCTCGTCGGCAAACCGTCACTGATGCTTCTCGATGAGCCGCTTTCAAACCTTGATGCAAATCTTCGCGAGGAAATGCGCTTTGAAATCAAAGAGCTGCAACGAAAGCTGGGCGTCACCGTCCTTTATGTCACTCACGACCAAGAGATTGGCCTTGCCATTTCCGACCGCGTGGCCATCATGGACGCGAACGGCAATATCCAGCAAATCGGAACTCCATGGGAAATATTTGAAAAACCGGTCAATCCTTTCGTATTTAATTTCATGGGCATTGCAAATTTCATCGACGTCAGACGCGAAAACGGCGCTTTCCTCGTCGGCAACGGGAATCAGCAAATGCCGTGGCCGACACTCCCCGAGGGCGACACCAACAAATGGGTGGCAGGCTTTCGCCCGTCCGATGTCAACATATCCCGCGACGGCGCGGGACTGCGCGGCATAGTCAGGCGAGCGAATTTCCTTGGCGCGACGATGGACTATCTTGTCGAGATTGACGGCACGCACCTGCGCACCGCCATCGAGACGCATCACGCAATAGCAAAGGATCTTGTCCTTAAAGCGGGCGACCAGTGCTCCATAGAGTTTACCGCGCTGCACTGGTTCGAAGCGGAGCAACTGAAGGGGGTGCATGAGGAATGAGCGCGCAGATAAAGCAAAAGAGTTCCTTCGGCGTGGCACAGATTATACTTTTTCTTTCCATCGCCATACTCGTCATAGTCGTCGCTTTCCCGGTTCTGCTCATTCTGTTCAACGCATTTTGGGTAGAGGATCACTTCGACTTTGCAAACACGATATCCATACTGAAACAGCCCGCGACTTACGAGGCGCTGATGAACTCAATCATCATAGCCTCCATGTCAACAGTCGGCTCGACAATCGTCGGCACGTTCTTTGCATGGCTCGTCACGAGAACCGACATACCGTATCACAATTTCATGAAGAGCATGTTCCTCGTCCCATTCATGCTGCCAAGCTTTATCGGAGCCATCGCATGGAAAATGCTGCTCTCCCCTAACGCGGGACTCATCAACAAATTCTTCATGGAAAACTTTGGCTTCGACGGCCCTATTTTCAATATCTATAGTTATTACGGCATCAGCGCCGTAGAGATAATGTACCTCTTCCCGTTCGTCTTTATTCAGGTATGCGGCGCATTGGAGCGCATGGATCCGACCCTTGAGGAGTCGGCCAGAATCTCGGGAGCCGGCCTCATGACCATCACGCGCAAGATTACCATACCGCTGGTCATGCCGTCTATTCTCTCCGGTGCTCTCCTAATAATGCTTTATTCAATGGCTCATTTTGGCACTGTCGCCGTCCTCGGCATCGAGCGCGGCATATATAATATCCCGGTGCTGATCTACGAGCGCATCCACCAATCGGGCGGCTCATTTGACTCAATAAGGCTCGGCGCGATTCTCGCGACAGTGCTCGTCATATCGGCAGCCATAATCATCTGGGCTCAAAGAAAGATTTTGTCAACAGGCCATTACCAGATTATCGGCGGCAAGAGCTTCAGGCCAACACAGCTTAAGCTGCGCGGCCTGCGCATACCGATGATGCTTTTCTGCTTCGCGTATATCGGATTTACCATCGTGCTGCCCACGGTGATAATATTCCTCGTCGGAGGTCTGTCGACTTACGGGCTGCCGTTCACGCCAGAGAATTTGTCGCTTGACAATTACAAATTCATCCTGTTTGATTTCGACGTGACGCGCGACGCCATATTCAACAGCGTGACGCTCGGCTTCACAGCCGCAGTCATCACCATGTTCGCTGGCGTAATGATCTCCTACGTCATAGTCAAGATGAAGGTGCGCGGCAAAGGCATCCTTGAATTTCTCGGAATGCTCCCGTTCTCAGTGCCCGGCTCTGTCATCGCGCTCGGTGTCATACTCGCGTGGAGCGGGCAATTCGGCATCAACCTGTACAACACTGTGTGGATTATCCTTGTAGCTTACATCGCCCGATACATGGCCTTCTCGCTGAAGGCGAACAGCGCGGCTCTGGAGCAAATCCATGACTCGTTGGTTGAGGCCGCAAGAGCCTGCGGCGCAACGATGTGGCAATCGCTTAAGGACATAGTCCTCCCGCTCGTAAAGCCCGGCATGCTTGCCGCTTTCTTCCTGATTTTCCTCCCGTCGCTGCGTGAGCTCACGGTCTCCATAATGCTCTATGCACCGACCACGCGCACGATAGGCGTCGCGATATACACGCTCAACGAGGACGGCGAGACGGTCATCTCGTGCGCGCTCGCCGGCATCGCGCTCATAATAATCGTGCTCGGCCAGTTCGTTATCAACCATTTCAGCAAAAAGGCAGGTGTCTAAGCGATGTCATATGTCAGACTTATAAATGTCACAAAGAGGTTCGGCGATGTCACCGCCGTCGATAACCTCAATTATGAAATAGAAAAGGGCGAATGTTTCTCGATGCTCGGTCCCTCCGGCTGCGGCAAGACAACGACGCTGAGAATGGTCGCGGGCTTCGAGGATTTGTCAGACGGCGAGGTATGGGTCGGCGACAGGCTGCTCTCATCGCCAAAGAAAAAGCACTATGTGCCGCCCGAGAATCGCAACTTCGGCATGGTGTTCCAAGCTTTCGCGGTATGGCCTCACCTCTCCGTCTATGAGAATGTCGCGTTCCCGCTGCGCATCAAAAAGCTTCCCGAGAAGGAAATCGACGATCGCACAATGGACGCTCTCCGCGCCACTAACCTCGTCGACGCGAAAGACGGCAGCCCCGATTTTCTCTCCGGCGGCGGCAAGCAGCGAGTCGCCCTTGCCCGTGCGCTCGCCATAAATCCCGATGTCATGCTGCTCGATGAGCCGCTCTCATCGCTCGACCCTCACCTGCGTGAGGAAATGCGATTCGAGATAAAGGATCTTCAGATGAAGTACGGATTCTCAATCATCTACGTCACCCACGACCAAAGCGAGGCAATGGCTCTCTCCGACCGCATACTCGTCATGAAGCTGGGAGTAGTTCAGCAGATTGACACGCCTCTTAATATCTACAATCACCCGGCGAATAAATTCGTGTTCAGCTTCATAGGCCTGTCGAATTTCCTCCACGCCGATAATGTCGGAGGCCGCCCCGTGCTGCCGGGGCATCAGGGGAGCACCCCACAGAGCTTCGTGATACCCGGCCACCTTGCTGGTGAAACGGCAATATCGCTTGCAAGCCGCCCCTCGGAGATAGACTTCGTGTCAATGGAGGACCCTGAAGGACTCCACGGTCTTGTCACTCGAAAGGCATTCCTCGGCGAGATTGTCGACTACCAAATAAAAATAGGCGACCAATTCATGCGCGTCCAAAAAGGACGTCGCGAGCAAGGGCCCGAGAGCGGCCAGAACTGCGCCGTGAAATTCCTTCGCCCGTTCTACTACACAGACGAGCCTGTTGAGGAATTCCACGAGGAAGACGATTAATACTTTTCTCAGACCAATTAAATAAATATTTTATCCCCGCGATTATTTCTGTCGCGGGGATATTTTTGCATTTTTTTACCACATTTGATATTATGTCTTATAGTATTATCATCTGCCGAAAGGACTTTTACCATGCTGAACGTGCTTATCGTCGAGGACGAGGCAATTATACGCCACGGAATGGCCGAGGCGATTCCATGGGCATCTATGGGCTGCTCAGTCGTCGGCACCGCTGCCGACGGCCGAGACGGCTTGGAGATGATGCGAGGGCTTCGCCCCGACATAGTTATATCGGATATAAAAATGCCGATAATGGATGGGCTTTCAATGCTTCGCGCCGCAAAAGACGAGGGCATCAACACCGCCGCCATCATATTGACAAGCTACGCGGAGTTCCCCCTTGCGCAGGAGGCGATCCGCCTCGGAAGCTTCGACTACCTTCTAAAACCGGTAGACGAAAATCTTTTGAGAGATGCTGTAGCGCGAATACAAAAAAAAGTTTCGCAAGGCCCTTATGAAGATACAAAAAAACTGAGCGGCATTGATGAAAACATTGTGCTTCCCGCTCATCAACCAATCAGTCTAATTGATTGGGAAAACCTCATGACCGCCGCTCGCCGCAAAAGCACATATGTGGCTCGTGCTCTTGCCGAAATCACAGAGAGCTACTCTGAGAGCGCGAGCATCGAGGAGCTTTCCGTAAAGCTCGGCGTCTCCGGCAGCTATCTCTCAAGAAAGTTCAAGGAAATAACCGGCTCGACATTCGGCAGTCTTCTCGCCGCGCGACGAATCGAGGCGGCCACGGGTCTCCTCTCGAATGAGCGGCGCATATATGAGGTCGCCGAAACAGTTGGATTTCACGACTATAAAAATTTCTGCCTCGTATTCAAAAAATTATTGCACACGACGCCAAAAGAGTATATAAAGTCACGTTCAAATGAAAAGGACATCACATAATATCTCTATTGTGTGATGTCCTTTTTGCGCTTCGTCTCATGGCGCGTCTTTACCCGTCATCATCGGATAAAAACTTCACAAAGTTTTTATATTGAATTTTTATAATTTAATGGTGATATATCAAGCCCGTATATTCCCGAAAGTAATTCCGAAAGCTTTGGGATAATCCTCGCAAGCGAGCCTTTCTCGCGTCCCTCGATATTAAGCGGCATCACCGGGTCATGAAGCGACATCCTGAGCAGTGCCCACCCTTCGTCAAAAATCAGGCGCACGCCTTCATATGAGGGCGAGGCGATTTTAATTCCCGCTTCGCTTGCCCGCTTTTCAAAAATCTCAAGTGCCTTGTCCCCCGCCGAATGAAAATCATCTGCCGTTATCTTGAGGCGGCATTCCCTAGCCTCTGCCGGATGCCTCAGTTTATCAATCAGACTTTTGAGGCTCCTCCCACTGCGGCTGAGCTTTGCTGACGCGATAATCAGTTTCACGGCGAGATATGCCCCGTCATCGAGATAATGATTCTCCATGAGCGCCCCATGTCCTGATGTCTCTATCGCCAATGGCGACACAGTTCCCGACTCATTGAGCCGGATACATTCATTTATCACATTCTTGTAGCCGCGCTTGAAGCGATGATGAACAAGGTGAAGCTCATTTTCCAGAAAAT
The DNA here is from genome assembly GCA_017458745.1 of Schwartzia sp. (in: firmicutes). Classification (GTDB taxonomy): domain Bacteria; phylum Bacillota; class Negativicutes; order Selenomonadales; family Selenomonadaceae; genus RUG024. The sequence goes on from JAFTAB010000214.1 coordinate 7,301, forward strand.
CCGTCAGCTCATCGCTCGTCACCGAGTCAGTCACTATCGTACTGCCAGGATAATCTTCCGCGATTATTGCCGCTATCATGGCTATGAGAGAATTGCGCGCGATTTCGGTGCCGTCTGATAAAATCGCGCTCATTCTGTCGACGTCCGTGTCAAAAATCAGACCGAGGTCGGCATTTTTTTCCACGACCGCCTTTTGAATGGCTACAAGCGCAGACGCGTCCTCCGGATTCGGCACATGATTTGGGAAATGGCCGTCAGGCTCAAGATAAAGGCTGCCGCTTATATCCGCTCCGAGCAGCGCCAGGACCTCCGTCGCAAAAAATCCGCCTGCCCCGTTACCCGCATCGACTATTATATGCATCCCCGAAAGCGGCTGAGAATTTTCTTTGTCAATGCCGCTTTTTATAGTGTCGCGTAAAAATCTTGAGTACCGCGTGATGAGCGCGCATGGACTTGCGGCGCGGCCATCACCATTCGGCCTCTCATTAGCGGCATCAAGGAGCATCGCTTTTATATCATCTTTTTCCAGTCCGCCGTCCCTCGTGAAAAATTTCATGCCGTTGCGGTTAAACGGAAGATGACTTGCCGTGAGCATTATTGCTCCGTCAGCTCTCGTCTCATCAAAAACCGTCGCCATGAACATCGCCGGCGTCGAGGACAGGCCGCAATCAAGAGAGCGCGCGTTCATCGCCCCGATGGCAGAAAGCGTCTCAGCTCTGAGCGCGTCGGCGGTAAGACGCGAGTCATTTCCGACCGCAATGACTATCTCGCGCGTCGGCTTATTGAGCCTCGCCGAGATGAATCTCACAAACGCGGCGGCTATGCGGGACACGGCGGCGGCAGTCAGAGTAACCGGCTCCCCCTCTACCCCGTCCATTGCGACGCCTCGTATGTCGCTTCCATTTTGAAGTCTTAACAAATCCTTGGCTTCTAACATCATTTCCCTCCTGATAAACGCTGACATCATTTTCTTAATATTTTTTTATATCCTCTATTGGGATGAGCGGCACATTGCCGCCACTCAATAATCTCGCATTCAGATAGGCCATTGATATTTCCTCGACATACGAGGCCTTGAGCAGCGCCTCGCTCAAAGACACGCCGTCAACCGTCATGACTCCATGGCTGGCAAGGAGCACCGCATCCGAGATTTTTAGCGGCTCTCTCACCGAGTCCGCTAATTCTTTTGTGCCTGCCCTTGCATAATCGGCAACAGGTATGCGCCCCTCTCTTAAATTGAGATGAAGCATCTCTGCCGTCACGGACGGAATCGACTCGCGCAGCATGGCAAAAACGAGCGCGTACGGCGAATGTGTATGAGCCACGGCGCAAATATCCGACCTTGTCTCGTATGCCGCAATGTGCATAAGGTATTCACTTGACGGCCTGAGCCCCTCGCACGCCTCGACGACATTGCCGAGCATGTCAATGACAACTATTTCTTTCTCCGTCATATTCACTCTGTCCACCCCCGACGGGGTAACACATATTAAACCAGACGCTCTGTCCACCATGCTGAAATTGCCGGAGCGATGGCGACAAAGCCCGTTACTCTCAGCCTCCCGAGCTATCACCGCAACTTCCCTTTTCAAATTATCAATCAAATAAAACACCTCTCTCGTCACAAATATATTTTACTCCATATTTCATTTTATAACAAATTCATCTTTTCATTGCATGAAACGCTTTGTTGTTATATTATATTCTTTATGAAAAAAGATTGCATTGCCATAATATTTATAAACGGGGTATTTCCATGAAAACAACTATCGCATCAAAATTCATCATCGCAATTGGTATCTGCCTTTCTGCTTTTTTGACTCTTTCTTCATCGGCAGAGGCAGTTTTCCGCTCCGGCTCTGACCTATCCGGCGTCGCGGCATTTGATTTTTTGGAGGTGTTGCATCGCCAGCAACGAGAGGACAAGCTCACCGACGAGCAAAAGGAGCTTAAAAAGGACGCGGCAGAAATGCACCAAAATCTTCGCGCGCCTCTTGACGCATCAAAGCCGGTGCCGGTTTCACTTGAAGGCGACGACCTGCTCTATGATCAGGAGACCGGCGACGTATATGCCAAGGGCGATGTCGTCATAACGAGCCTCGATGCGCAAAGATTCAAGTCAGACGAAGTGACCGGCAATCTAAAAAAGCAAGAGGTGAAAGTCGAAGGCCTCGGCCATGTGCTGTCCATGAAACCGGGAGAGCCCCGCGCTTATCTCGACGGCTATCACATTGTCTACAATTACGGCACCGGAAGAGGATCCCTTGATGAAGCCCAGGGCAAGCTAGGCCATTATTACGTCAAAGGCAAAAAAATAGAAATATACAAAGAAAAAATTATTGTATATGACGGATACCAAACAAAATGCGGCGCCAAAACGCCGGATTATCGTGTCAGCGGCGACCTGATAGAAATTTATCCCGAAAAGGAAATGATTATCCATCAGGCTAAATTTTGGCTCAAGGACAAAATCTTTTACTCCCGTGACATTTTGCGCGTCGACATAAGCCCCGGGGCCGACAATAACCCTCATTACCCGCGCGTAGGGTACGACAGTGATGACGGCGTTTGGATAAAGGAAACGCTGTCATACGATGTGGCGAAAAATATTGACATATACGCAAAGCTCGGCTATTACTCAAAGCACGGCATGAGAAATGTCTACGGGGTGGAATGGAACAACGCGGGCAATTACGCCTCGGTGGAATACGGCCAATACGAGGACAACGACAACAAATGGATAAAGAAAGAGCCAAATTTCATATACGAATATACCAACCGCGTTGGGGAATGGCCTCTCTCGTATACCCTGAAATATGAGCACGGCAACTGGAAGCAGAAAGGTAACGAGAGCATACACACGGGCTACGAGGCTCATCTATACAGGGATCCTATTCGCTTCCTTGATACATGGTATCTTTTGGGCAGCGTCGGCTACAAGATATACAAGGAGGGCCTTGACCATTCAAGGACCAAAGGCTATGACTGGAATGCCTCGCTGTATCACACAATGGGGCCGTACCTCATAGGCTATCTTGGCTATTCATACTCCAAGGTCAATGTCGAGTCAACCATGTTCGATTACAATCTTCAGGATTACGCCAGGCAGATCAACGGCGGGCTCTCGCTCTCGTTTACCGAAAGGGATCGCCTTGTCGTCGGCTTCGAGCAGAACGCGCAGACCCACAAGACAAAGGACATAGATTGGCTTTGGTTCCATGACATGCACTGCGCCCAGATGATTGTGGAGTACAGGGCAAAGAGAGACCAATGGAACGTCAAACTGCAATTTACCCCATGGTGATAAAATTGGAAAACAAAAACACTCTTATAGACAGCGTAAAAAAATTCAAGGGAAAACGCATTCTTGTTCTCGGCGACATGATAGCGGATGTCTATCTCGACGGTCGCATATCGCGCATATCGCGTGAGGCGCCCGTGCTCGTCCTGGAGCACATCGGTGACCGCGTGGTCGCGGGGGGCGCCGCGAACGTGGTGAACAACGTTGCCACATTGGGAGGCTCCTCCATAGCGGCGGGCATCGTCGGCGATGACAATGCCGCCATGGGACTGAAGCAAATCCTCGACAAGAACCATGCGGACACCTCGCATCTTATCATTGACAAATCCCGTCCCACGACCTCAAAGACACGCGTCATCGCCGGAGGACGCGAGACAGTGAGCCAGCAGATTGTCCGCGTGGATCGCGAGAGCCACGAGCCGCTAGAAGACTCGATAAAAAAGCATTTATTGTCGGGCATCATGGAGGCTCTGCCTTCGATTGACGGGCTTGTGCTTAGCGACTACGGCATAGCCGCCGTGCCTGACGACATCTCCGGCGCAATAATCAGCGAATGTAAAAAACTGGGCGTTGTCACGATTGTCGATTCTCGTTACTCCGTTCGCCGATTCAACGGCATCGACTACGTCAAGCAGAATGACAGTGAGCTCGCCGCAGCGTACGAAACAAAATTCAAGAGCGAGGACGATTTGCGTGAGGCAGGTCAAAAGCTGCTGCATGACCTCGACGCAAAGGGCGTGCTCATCACGCGCGGGGAAAAGGGCATGACGCTTTTTGAGCGCGATGATGTCATAAGGGATATTCCCGTCTCTGACAAGAGCGAGGTCTATGACGTGTCCGGCGCCGGCGATACATGCGTCGCTACCATGATACTATCCCTTGCCGCCGGCATCTCCCCCGCCATATCAGCCGAGCTCTCAAACCTCGCATCCGGCATCGCCGTCAGAAAGCAGGGCACGGCCACAGTAAGCACCCACGAGCTTATCGCGACGATAGAGAAATTTGTAAAATGAGGAAACGGTTCCTATGCTTATATCACGTGAAAATCTCAAACTTTTTTGTCAAATCCTTCATCAGGGAAATCAAAAAATCGTTTTCACAAACGGCTGCTTTGATATTATCCACGCCGGCCATGTGAAATATCTCAACAGCGCGCGCAGTCTCGGCGATGTTCTTATCGTCGGGCTGAACAGCGATAAATCAGTGAGAATGCTCAAGGGCGAAAGCAGGCCAATCAACAATGAGCATGACAGAGCCACTGTGCTCGAAGGGCTTCGGGCCGTCGATTATGTGACAATATTCGACGAACGGACAGCCGAGGCCCTCATCACGCTCGTCCGCCCCGATGTCTACGCAAAAGGCGAGGACTACACGATAGACACTCTGCCTGAGGCAAAGCTCGTCGAGGAGTACGGCGGAAAAGTCTCATTCATAAAATTTCTTGCCGGCCATTCAACTACCGGCACAATAGATAAAATTAAAGGACAGCCGCAATAGATGAACATACTGATAATAAAGCTCTCGGCGATTGGCGATGTCATCCACGCTCTCCCCGTATCATACGCCATTAAGGAGACTTACCCCGACGCGCGTGTCACATGGGTCGTGGAGCCGCCGGCATTAAATATTTTAGAGGACAATCCATATATTGACGAAATCATAATTTTCGAGAAAAAAAAGTTCAAGGAATCTCTTTCGGGATTCCTTGAAAATTTTTCACCATTCAGGCGAAAACTCAAAGAAGGTCACTTCGATATTGCTCTTGACCTTCAGGGGCTGGGCAAGTCTGCCGCCATCGCATACTTCTCCGGCGCCAAAAAGCGATATGGCACATGCAATATGCGTGAGATGTCAAACTTCATCTCAAAGCCCGTCATCGGCGAGCATAAAAACGGTCACATCGTCGAGCGGTACCTTGATGTCACGAGAGCCATTGGCTGCCGCGTGAACGATGTCGTCTTTCCTGTCGCAATATCGGAAAAAGACGAACGAATTGCAAAAGATACCATAAAAAAATACGGCGTTTCCGATGGGGCATCATACGCCGTGCTGGCAGTCGGCGCAAACTGGCCAAACAAGAGATGGCCTGTTTCATATTACGCCGATCTCGCCGATTGGCTGTTCGGACAGCAGATAATCCCTGTTTTTGTCGGCGGAGGCGCGCTCGACGAAAGCCTCATATCAGAAATAACGCGAAAGGCTCAAATCCCGCCCGTGAGCATAGTCGGAAAAACAACGCTCAAACAACTCGCAGCCGTGATAAAAAACTCCCAATTTGTCATCGGCGGCGATACGGGACCCGTTCATCTGGCGGCAGGACTAAAAGTCCCGACCATAATGCTGATGGGGCCGACCGATGCCAACCGAAACGGTCCTTATGGACAATCGGAGAACGCCATCGAGGTGAATCGTCCCTGCCGCTGGTGCTGGAAACGTGCCTGCCCCAAGGGTCTCGATTGCCTGTCAGCAATTTCAGTTGACATGGTAAAAAGTAAAATACGCACGATGATCAAATAAAGTTCGACTGGATTAAGTGGAAGTTTTTGACTCCCGCTGAATCCAGTCGAACTTATTATTTATCATCGAATAAAATTTTGCTCTGTATAATCAAACCATTTCTTGCAACATAATTGGCACTTCAAAATCTGGTGTTTCCTCATTTCAAGCCATATTTTTTCAAACGAAAACCCCGAGGCAACTCAACTGCCTCGGGGCTGTTTTTATATTTGGTGACTCCTACCGGATTCGAACCGGTGAACCCGCCGTGAGAGGGCGGTGTCTTAACCACTTGACGAAGGAGCCGCTAATTATATTACTACTTTTCTTTGAGTTTTGCAAGCCCTTTTTTCAATCTTTTTATAGATTCATCTTGACCAAGCAGATAAAGGATCTCCGTGACTCCTCCGGGAGTGACCTTCTGCCCAGACAGGGCAATTCTTAGCGGCCACATAACCGTGCCGATTTTTTCCTTGCTCCTCGCAATAATTCCCTGCATCGTGGCATCAATGGAGTACGGCGTCCATCCAGGCAGATATGACAGCATGTCTACCGCTATCGGGATAATCCTTGCGGCAAGCTCCGGAGTGACCTTGTTGCGCTTGTTATTGAAAAGCTCGATGTCATAATCAGGCAGTTCCCGCAAAAAAGCAATCTTTTCCTCTATCTCGCCGAAACGTGATATGCGCGTCTTCAAAATATCAGCAAGATAAATCCACTTTTCGCGCACCTCGTCCGTCAGTTCCCCGGCGAAAGGCAGGGCGGCAGCCACGAAATCCTTCTCATCCATTTTCTTGAAATACTCGCCATTGAACCAATCCAGCTTCGCAAAATCGAAAACGGCCGGCGACTTTGACAGCCCGTCCAGCGAGAATGTCTTAATCAGCTCATCCATAGAAAATATTTCTTGATTAGATTTTGGGCTCCAGCCAAGGAGAGCGACATAATTTGTTATGGCCTCCGGCAAATACCCCATTCCCGTGAGCTCAGCGAAGCTCGTCGCGCCATGGCGCTTCGATAATTTCGAGACGGAGCCGTCCGCGTTCTTTCCCATGACAGGAGCAAGATGGATAAATGTCGGCATATCCCAGCCAAATGATTCATAGAGCAGCACATGCTTCGGCGTCGAGGTGATGAACTCCGTGCCTCGTATGATATGCGTCACATTCATCAGATGGTCATCGACGACATTCGCAAAATTATACGTGGGCATGCCGTCGCGCTTTATTAGCACCTGATCCTCAAGCTCATCATTATTTATGGTGATTGCCCCATGCACGACATCATTAAAAGTCGTAGTGCCTGTGAGCGGCATCTTCTGGCGTATGACATACTCATCGCCGTCATCGAGATGCCGCTTTATATCCTCGGGCGAGAGGTCACGACATCGACGGTCATAGCCCGAAAAGCTCTTTCCCGTGCGCCCCTCATCGGGGCTGCAAAAGCAGCGATAGGCAAAACCTTTCTCTATAAGCTCCTCGGCATATTTTTTATATATTTCCTTTCTCTCGCTCTGGACGTATGGCCCGCACTCCCCTCCTATGTCGGGTCCCTCATCGGGAATGATATTTGCCGCGGCCAGTGTC
>JAFTAB010000215.1 GCA_017458745.1 Schwartzia sp. (in: firmicutes)
GAGGCTGTAGACAAATGACGCGAGACTCCCCAGCGCGACGAGCGAGTCCATGTTCGGCGCGCCGCCCATCAGGCTCTTGCCGCCGCTGATGAAAAATTTTTGATTTATCACCATCACGATGCCTGTGAGCACCATCTCCGCTATCGCCACCGCGACCATATTGCTGGAGAGAAAAGATGGCAACGGCCATCCGAGCATGGCATGGCCCATCGAGATATACATGAGGACGGCGAGAAACGCGAGCGACGCGATAAGACGTTTTCTGAGCATCGGCGTCTCATGGTCGGCGAGCAGCTCCGCCTCCGCCGCGAGCGTGTCGCGCGACGAGCGTGAGCGTGAGGCAGCGTCCTTCGGCCTAGCCCCGTACCCCGCGGACTCGACAGCCGAGACTACAGCCGCCTCGTCAGCATCGCCCTCGACTCCCATCGAGTTCGTCAATAAGCTCACCGCGCACGACGACACCCCCGGCACGCCGCTGACCGCTTTCTCGACGCGGGCAACACAGGCGGCACAGCTCATCCCCGTGACAATGTATTGCTTTATCATAAATTCCCCCTGAAAATTATCATGCTGCTCCATTTCAAAATTTTATATAAAATTTTGTCCTGAGATATGTATAAATCATTTTATCGGCATCAATAACAATGTTATATATTGCCCATAATTTTGTCAACAAAAAAGGGCGAGACGCTCGCCCAAAAATTTCGTTCACGGTATATATTTCATCAAATTTTAACCCGAGATAAGCATTACCTCATAATTCATTCATTTCTTCTTCATGGTGCAATACATCATGAACGTCGCCATGCCGTCCTCATGCGTGAATGAGAGTGAAGCGTCGCATTTTTTTGCAAATTCCCTCACTGACATCATGCCCACGCCGTGCCCTCCCGGCTCCCTGCCGTCATGCGCGACAGCCCGATCCCCGTCGACGGAGAGAGACGGGAGGCCGTCGTCGCCAATAGGTATAGGCTCATCGAATTTATTCTCAACGATGAAAACCACCTCGGCGTCCCCGCTCGTCTCGCCGACGCCGCGCGCCTCGGATGCCCTCAGCGTGACGCTGATGCCGCGTCGCCCCTCGGGCTGCCTCATGCTCGCCGCTATGGCGTTGTCAATGAGGTTCGCTATGACGATGGCGAGCATCTGGCTGTCGGCTAATTCCAAAGTCACGCCGAAATTTATCTCGTGCCGCTCCGATATGCCGAGCGATTTCGCGCGGCCAAGGTATATCGCGAGCGTCGCGTTTATGATTGGGTCAGCCGCCAGATGCGTCGTAGCCGATTTTTTGAGCGTCGCGTCGATCGACAAGAGGTACGCCCTTATCTCGTCCCGCAGCCCCTCCTCGTTGAGGTCGTAAATCAGACGGACACTGTGGCGAATATCATGGCGTATCACGGAGACCTGCCTGTAGCTCTCCTGCATGACGCGCACGCTCTCATTCAGTTTGCTGATCTGCTGCCGTATGAGCTCCCTCTTTTTTATCTCCGCTATCGCCTTGTCCTGCTCCGTGCGCTCCAGCGTGACGAATTTATACAGTAGGATAAACCCCGCAAAGTTAAAAAGGCGCATAGGGGCATGGTGCAGCGGCACGAAAAGATTGCCCATGTATAGGTTTATCTGGCACATGGTAATGGCTATCGGCAAAAAAGCCACGCAGTAGCCGTACGGCAGCTCACCGATGAGGCGAGGCGACGGCAGCAAGCGTGAGAAGCAGTGACGCGCCAACGGCAAAAGACATGCAAACGTCACCAGATAGAATATCGGCTGCATCGCCACTATCTGCGGCGTGCCCGGCAAATACGCGTAGAGCAGGAAAGTATTCGCGACGGTGTGCGTCATATAGTAAAACAGCACCTGCATCCCAAGGACAAATATGTGCCGAGCATACTGACCGCGTATAGTCAGAACGGTCAGTATGAAGAAAGGAAACCAAACAAATGCGAGATGCCTCTTGTACACGGTGATTGTTATCTCGTCGAAACGCGAGAAAGAGAAAAGGCAAATGAGAAACAAAAAAACAGCGCACAGAAGAATATTGCGAATAAGATTTCTCCTCGTGCCGTCATCAATGACCTGCACGAAAGGGAGGCAACGAAGATACGCGCCGCCGAGCGCGATGAGCGTCACGCAAATCGCGAAATAAAACGCCTGATACCCCAAACTCATTCCCCCCTGTCCCTGTCGCGCATATTAAAATCATCATGGCGCATAATGCGCCCTTGCAAAAAACATATCAGAGACTATTCATTGTGTCAATATCAACGTGAGCACAGAAATGACGTTTTATACAAAAACCCCGGGGCGGGTACACGCCTCGGGGCTTTCATATTCCATCAAAGGAGAGTAGACTTTCTACGGAATGAGTTATTACTGGAGCGTCGCGGTGCCGTCGTTGTTCAACGTTACCTGATAGGTGGAGAGAAGGTCGATGCCGTACCAAGCAAGGCTGCTGCCGTCCTCGAAAACAGCCTGTATGTCCCACATCTGAGTGTTGCCCACATTGAAATTGACCTTAAGTGACTCGCCGTTTGCGAGAATCTGGCTGCCGAGGATATCCTCTTCCCATGAATTTGAGGATGCCGCGCTGACATTAACGACGTAGATTGGGAAGCCCGTGTTATTCACCAGCACAAAATCCTGCGGACCCGCGAAAGCGACTGCCGACATTGCCATAACGAAGACAGCCGTGAGGAACATTACTTTTAGCGATTTGATTTTCTGCATTTTAGATGCGCCTCCAAAAAAGATGTGATATTATACTGTCGAGCGACCGCATGTACCTGCCGTCGTCTTGATGCAATTTAATGATACCACGAAAAAAACTTTTTTGTTTTTTCCCTGCATAATCGTTTATTTTTTTGCGTGAACGTGAAAAAAAAGAAAATTTTTATTATATTTGTTCTAAAAATAAAGTCACCTCCTGACTGCGTTTGAGGCTTTTCAAATCACGTTGGCACAATTTTTCAAAGGATAATCCTTGTCGCTGTGACAAAGAAAACATTCTGACTTATTATATTCAGAAATGACTTGCCACTAGGCAAGACGAAGTTTCCTCAGCGGAAGGGGTGTGGATTTGGGTGAATATCGCAATAGTCGATGATGAGGCTCTTGGCGCTTCAGCGGTTAGAGCCTCACATCGGA
>JAFTAB010000216.1 GCA_017458745.1 Schwartzia sp. (in: firmicutes)
ACCGGCTGGCAAAGGAATACTGCGCGCCGGTCGACGAGGCTTTCCGCGAATGGCGGAAAAGGCAGCTCAACCGCTGCTGGATTGAGCGGGGGGTGAGAAATAATTCAATAATACACGTTCCCATGTCATATGAGCTGGATCTTGGCTGCTCCGTGGGCTGCCCCTTCTGCGGGGTCATGGCTCCGAGGCTTTCCAAGGTCTGCCGGTATGACGAGGAAAACGCGAAGCTGTGGAAGAATATTCTTTCCTTTGCCAAGGAAAGAATCGGAGATGCGGCCGGATGGGGCACCTGCTACTACGCTACTGAGCCGCTCGACAATCCCGACTATGAAAAATTTACCGATGCCTTTTTTGAGGTGTTCGGCGTCGTGCCGCAGCTCACAACTGCAGCGGCTATGCGGAATCCGGAGCGCACCCACGCATATCTTGAGGACGCGCAGAAAAAATTTCGCCGGGTGCATCGCTTCTCGGTGCTGAGTCTTGATATACTGCATCAGATATTTAAGGAATTTTCCCTTGATGAGCTTTTGACGGTGGAGCTTTTGCCTCAGTTCGAGGAAGCGCCCTCGAATCATTTCGCGAATGTCGGGAGGGCGCGGGATAATGATGTAAAGACTTGGGAAAACGAGGCGGGCAGCACCATCGCCTGCATCACGGGCTTTGTAGTGAACATGGCGGAGCGTTCCATGCGGCTCATCACGCCGTGCCCCGCGTCGGAAAAGCATCCTACCGGGGAACTGATCATTGCGAAGGAATATTTTTCGGATTTCGATGATTTCAAGAAGCGCATGGAAGATATTATCGAAAAATATATGTGCGTGGAGCTGGTGGAGTCCCAGCCGCTGCACCTCCGTCCGGAGATCTGCTTTGATGAGACAGCGGAGGGAATCGAGTTCTCGCGACCAGGTCTGATGCGCCTTAAATTCAAGGGAACGGATGACCTTTCGCCGGAGCTTTATAAGCTGGTGCTGAGACAACTGAGACAGGGCGGGCAGAGCGCAGATGATATAGCCCAGAGGCTGGCGGAGGAGGAAAACATTCAGCCTGCCTATGTGTTCTTTATACTGAGCCGGTTTGAGAGGGCAGGAATGTTTCTTGAGCCCTATGAGATTGAAAAGTGATTTGTGAGTCAGTCGGAAAATCAGCCTACCAAAATAAATATTTAGAAGAAAGGATGACAAAAATGGCAGACAAAAAGCAGAATGGAGTAAAGTTCGGGAAAGTAATCGCTAAGTGCTGGGAGGACGAGGCGTACAAGAAACGCTTCATCGAGGACCCGGAGGACGTTCTCTCCGAGGCGGGCTTTGTCGTCGAGGAGGGCGTGACTTACAAGGTCATTGAGCAGCCGAAGCTCGTTGAGTACATGGTTCTTCCTCATGATGACACAAAGGAAGCCGTGCAGCTTTTGGCAAAGAAAATTTTGAACAAGGCGGAAAAAACAGAGAGCGTCATCCCGGAGGGCACTGAAGTGCGTATTATTCAGAACACAGATAATATCAGGTATCTTGTCCTTCCGGCGTCTCCGAAATCCCTGACAAAGGCAGAGCTCAAGGCAGTTGCAGGTGGAGCAGAGGGAAGCGAGACGACCTACACGACAGCGATGCAGACATTGGAGCTTGCAACCACTGAGGTTCAGACTCTTGAGACATCGACGACATTTGTCGCGGAGGCTGAAGTGGCTGTCGTAGTGGGCGCAGTTCTTATCTGATGCTTCTATTGGGCCAAAATTTTTAATGAAAATCGCCCTTATGACGCGTAAACTGTCAGCGCACCGCAAAAGCGGCGGCGCTCTGCTTATCATGCACTCTCTGTAAAGATTTCAAAATCTTAACAGAGAGGAGTGTTAAGGCATAGAGTTAAACGGGAAATAAGAAAGGAGAAAAAAATGGCTGACAAGAAACAAAATGCTGTCAAGTACGGCGAGGTCATCGCCAAATGCTGGGAGGACGAGGCGTACAAGAAACGCTTCATCGAGGACCCGGAGGCCGTGCTCTCCGAGGCGGGCTTTGTCGTCGAGGAGGGCGTGACCTACAATGTCATCGAGCAGCCGAAACTCGTCAAGTATCTCGTCATTCCCTACGAGGACGCGAAAGACGCCGTGCAGACCATCTCCAAGGGGCTGCTGAACCGCGTCGAGCAGAGCGACGTTATTATCCCCGAGGGCACGGAAGTCCGCATCATCCAGAACACCGAGGAAAAGCGCAACCTGATTCTTCCCGCGTCGCCCAAGTCCTTGACGCAAGCCGAGCTCGCCATGGTCGCAGGAGGCGACAGCGTAACGACGGCGACGGACGTGGTGCAGACCGGAGTGGTCGCGACGACTGTGGTCGAGGCGCAGACGGCTTCCACGACGACAACGTTGGAATTTGAGGCCGAGGTCGGTGTCGTGGCGGTAGCTGTCGCGGTTCTGGTTTGACCGAAATTTGAATTTATCCAATGCTAATGGGCGCTGGGTAAATTCGACTAGATTCAGTGGGAGCATAAAACTCCCACTGAATAAGTCTCATTTTATGGGCAGTGCCCGTGGGCGTCGAATATAAACGTCAGGGCGTGAAGAGCGCAGGGCGAGGAGTGGAGTCATTTGCAGTTCATCTTCACGCCTCGCCCTTTTTGTTTTGCATGAATCCAATGGATAAGGTGAGAACGTGGACGCGCAAAAATATCTGAAAATCGCCATCGTCGCTGTCATCGCCATAGTCATTTTCGTGGTGGGCTACGGCATTTACATCAACGAGGCCAGTCGCCGCCATATCGACAAGATGGAGGCGGCGCAGTACACCGTGTTGCCCGTGGCTCATGCCGACTACCGGGACATCCACGCGGTCGTCGAGAATGTGAACCTCACCGCCCGGGCGGCATGGACTATCGACATAACGGCCCAGTACGAAGGCGTGCTGGATGGGATTTTTGTCAGGCAGGGGCAGCGGGTGGAGCCGGGGGACATGCTCGCCACCATGAACAACAATGATCTCGCGGCGAAGCTCGCGGGGACGGAGGCAGACATAGAGGAGGCGCGGGCGAAGCTCATAAACGCGGAGCAGACGGTCAACCGCTATCAATATCTTGTCGAGAACAACGCCATTTCCGTGCAGGAATACGACAGCGCGGTGGCGCAGAGGGACGCCGCTCGGGCGCAATTGGAAAGCAAGACGGCTCAGCGGGACTTGATCCGCTCCGAGGAGAGCAAGATGATTGTCACCGCGCCGCAGGAAGCCAGCGTGATTCAGGTTTACAGAGAATCGGGAAAGTATGTCAGGGCGGGAGAGCCCATTTTCATGCTGGCGGAGCTCCGACAGCTCAGCGCGTTTTCCGTCATGAGCCATGAAGAGATGGAGCGTCTTATGGCCGTCGGAGGCAAGTTTATTTTGGAAATTCAGCCTCATCGTCTGACTAACAAAGCATACCCTATGGATGATAAGTTCCCACCCACGTCACTGCGGCTCAACCAGTTTTTACTTTCCATGACGAGCGCCGTGCCGGATGCTTCCACCGATGTGAATTATCATGAGGTGACTTGGCAGGTGGAAAATCCTACCGGGATAATGGAGCCGACCTATTACGACAATGTGACGATATTGTCACGAGATACCGTGCGGGTATTGGCGGTGCCGTCCCGCGCCGTCCACAGGGACAACAAGGCGGGGGATTTGTTCGTTTACACGCTGGACGATGAGTCGCGCCTCGTCCGCAGGAAAGTGGCCTGCGGCATCAATGGCAGAGAACTGGTGGAGATCACCGACGGGCTTTCTCAAGGTGATAGGGTAGTAATAGCTGACCCGTCCGAATACTCTGAGGGATTAAAAGTGGGGGAGGCAGAATATGAATTCTGAAAAGATATTTCAGAAAAAAGCACTGGACAAGCTGAAAAAGCCTGTAAAATCAGGATCCGTGTTTTCGATTACCTCCTCCACGGGCTGGATTGCTCTCGCGGCGGTTGGGATTTCCCTGTTCTCCATTCTCGTCTGGGCTTTCTTTGGGGTCATGGCGGAAAAAGTGGCGGGCTACGGCATCATAGTGGACGACAGCGGCGTGGTCAGCCTCGCCCCTATCAGCGGGGGACGCATCAAGGAAATGAGGTACAAAAGCGGGGAGCAGGTATCAAAAGGCGACGTGGTGGCGGTCCTCGACCAGACGGAGCTGGAGCAGAAAATTTACCTCTCCGCGGAGCAGGCCCGCCTTGCCACCAATCAGGACGACATGCGGACGCGCACCGCGGAGCTCGCCTCCGTGAAGGAGCAGTTTAATCACGAGGCGCAGGTCATCAGCCCTTACAGAGGCACGATCACGAGCCAGCGACTTCGGGAGGGCGAGATTGTCCAGGCGGGGTCACCGCTCTACGACATAGATGTATGGGAGTCCGATGATCTCATCAGCATTGTTTTCGTTCCCGCGCTGACAGGCCACAAGATAAAGCCGGGAATGACGCTTCAGGTCGCGCCCGGCGCCATCGACTCATCCCTTTACGGCTCGCTTGTCGGCACCGTGCTCAGCGTCTCGGATTACCCCGTGACCAGCGACCGAGTCGCCTACTGGACGGGGAACAAGGAATTTGCCAAGTGGGTGGTGCAGAAGTGCGGCGGCGCCGTGATGGAGGTGCGCGTGGAGCTGACACGGGACGACGACACTAAGTCCGGCTATCTTTGGACGACGCTGAACGGCCCCGACGAGGAAGTGAAGGAGGGCATGGTCTGCGCCGCCACCGCCATCGTGGACCAGAAATCGCCGGCGGCCTACGCCTTTGACAAACTGGGGCAGTGGCTGCGGACAGACTGAGATGTAAAAGAGCCGTGCGAAGAAAAAATCCAAAGGGAGGCAACGCCAAGTCCTAAAAAACGGAAAGGGACAGCCGAAGCCGTCCCTCCCTGCCCGAAGATTTGCTGGTCTCTCCGGGCGTGTGCTGTGCTGTGGTCTTGCTACTTGCCCTCCAGCCACATGATTATGTAGTGCGCGAGAATCTCGGCGGCTACACTCACTCCGAGCGCAAGCAATAGGTCTTCCGCAGTATTCAAAGGCGTCCCCCCTTTCGGCTGGGCGCTTCACAGCGGAAACATTATACCATTGATTTTTACAAAATGCCATGCTATAATAATAATGCAATATAGGTCTATTGCAGTGTTCAAAGGTCGATGGCGGAGGTGCTGGCTCCGCCATTTTCCATTTTATAGGGAAATTTTATTTTGCCAAAGGGAGGCAACGCTAAATGAAAACGAATACATTATCCCTGCAAACTATTCGGGACGCGGTCATTCCTTTGGCGCAGAGATACGGCTTGGAGCGCGTTTTCCTTTTCGGCTCTTACGCGCGTGGAGACGCTACGGAAAAGAGCGACGTTGATTTTCGGATTGATCGGGGCACCATGCGCGGCATTGCGTTCGGCGGGCTTTACGAAGACATGCGGGACGCGCTGGAAAAGCCAGTAGATATTTTGACGACCCAGCAAATGGATGATAAATTCCTTTCCGAAATCCGAAAGGAGGAGATATTGCTCTATGACAAAACAAGCAAAGGACTGCCAACGCCTTAGGCGCATCATTGACTATTGCGAGAAAATCAAAATCGCTGCAAAGGTTTTCAACGATGACTATGAAACCTTCGCCGATGACAGGAACTATCAAGCAAGGGACGTATGCTCGTTTTACATTCTCCAAATCGGCGAGCTTGTCAGCGGGCTGACCGACGACTTCAAGGCGGAAAACAGCCATATTCCTTGGCGTGCGATAAAAGGCATGAGAAATGTTGTCGTGCATAAATATGGCGAAGTGGATATGGAAACTCTATGGGACGCATTGGAAAATGATATACAGAAGCTCAAAGAAGACTGTCGTGCATTATTGGAGCAGGGAGATGGTTAGCCATGAATATGACGCTTTTGACCGACAAGACCGTACGGGGGATTTGCGACGGCTTTGTCCATGACGAGTGCGAGGGCAATGGGAACAAATGAAAAAGCATGAGAAAACCCCCGTCGTGCTCCAAATGGAGGCGGCCGAGTGCGGGGCGGCTTCACTTGGCATCATTCTCGGCTACTATAAAAAATATATGCCGCTGGAAAAGCTGCGGGAGCTTTGCGGCGTCAGCCGCAATGGCTCCAACGCAGGGAACGTGATGTCGGCGGCGGAAACCCTCGGCATGAAAGCGGAGGGCTTTTCCTATGCCCCGGAGGAGCTGAAAAAACTTATCCCGCCTTTCATCATCCATTGGGAGTTCCATCACTTCCTCGTCTTTGAGGGGTACGACGAAAAAAGCGGCGAGGTCTTTTTGAACGACCCCGCCGTGGGGCACAGGAGCGTTTCATGGGAGGAATTTGAGGGCAGCTTCACCGGGGTCACGCTGGTTTTGCGCCCGGGGGATGGATTCGTGCAGGACGGCGAGCAGGAGAGCATATGGAAAACCCTGCTTTCGGATATCGTGGAAGATCGCCGCGCTCTTTGCTTTATCCTCGGCGTGGGGCTTTGCCTCTCTTTGGTCAATCTCGGTGTGCCCTTGATTTCCCAGACCTTCCTCGATGACGTGCTGACCTACAAGCACAGGCAGTGGCTTTTCGACGTGCTGCTGGCTCTGTTCATTGCCTTGGTGATGACGCTGGGGCTGAATTTCCTGCGCTCATGGTGCCTGATTCGATGGCAGGGGCAAATGACCATCAGCGAGTCTTCATCTTTTCTTGCTTATGTGCTGAAGCTCCCCGTTGCTTTTTTCCATACACGTTATTCGGGCGAGATCGCCTCACGCGTCCAGTTCCACGAGTCGATAGCTGATTTCGTCACGGGGAAGCTGGCCATGACCGTGCTGGACATCGGCATTGCCGTGTTCTATCTTTTTCTTTTGACGCTCTACAATGTAAAGCTCACCGTCATCGGCGTGATTTTCACCGCCATCAGCATCTTTGTTACGTATGCCAGTTACCAATGGCTGAAAGAGCAGCGAATGAAGCTACAGCAGGAATACGGTAATCTTTACGGCATAAGCGTCGCAGGCATCGCATCGGTGGAGACACTCAAAGCCAACGGCAACGAGGAGGATTTTTTTGTCAAGTGGGCCGATGCCAACGCCCGCTATCTGACCATGGCGCAGAAACAGGAATACTACAGCCAATTCATAAACTTCGTACCGGCGGCTCTCAGCGGCATGAACGGCGCAATCATCATGGCTGAGGGGGGCTTTTCAATCATGGACGGCCTGATGTCCGTCGGTATATTCGTTGCGTTCCAAAGCCTGATGCAAAATTTCCAGGCACCCATCGGCCGAATCACCGGCATGTCGCAGGACATCCAGCAGGCCAGCTCACAGATGATGAAAATCAATGACGTTTACCGCTACCCGCTGGACGAGGAAAAGGAACTGACAGAGGAGGCAATGAAGGGGCTGCCTCCGAAGCTGTCCGGGCGGCTTGAGCTGAAGCAGGTGAACTTCGGCTACTCACATACGCTCCCGACGCTGATCAAAAAGCTTAATCTGAAATTAGAGCCGGGGCGGCGAGTGGCCATCGTCGGCAAAAGCGGCAGCGGCAAATCAACGCTGGCAAAGCTGGTGTCAGGTCTTTACCAGCCTTGGTCAGGCGAAATCCTCTTTGACGGCGTTCCCTCGACGGAGGTGCCGAGGGAGGTCTTTGCCCAGTCCGTGGCGGTGGTGGAGCAGGATATTTTCCTGTTGGAGGGCACCGTGGCGGAAAATATATCTCTCTTTGACCCAAACGTGCCGATAAGGGACATCATACAGGCGGCGAAGGACGCCATGATTCACGACGAAATAGCCCTGATGCGCGGCGGCTACGATGCCATGCTGGAGGAGGGCGGGTTCAATCTATCCGGCGGCCAGCGCCAGCGCATGGAAATCGCGAGGGCGCTTGCGGCGAACCCGTCTCTTTTGATTCTCGATGAGGCGACAAGCGCACTTGACCCGGTGACGGAGAGGGAGATCATGAAAAATATCCGCCGACGCGGATGCGCCTGCTTCATCGTAGCTCACCGCCTCTCCACCATCCGCGACTGCGACGAGATCATCGTGCTGAAAAAAGGCCGTGTCGTGCAGCGTGGCACACACGAGAGCCTGATGGAAGAGGAAGGATATTACAAGAAGCTGATTCAGAGCTATTGATATTCTCTTGAAAAATGGCGTTATTCAGATACAGCCACGGCCGATGCAAAGGAAGATGGCTAAGACCATGCGCATAATGAGGCTCTGCAACAATTTGGCGCAAGAAAGGAGGGCAAATTTTGAAGTTAAGCGATCAAAATGCCGACAAGGTTATGGCCGATGCCGAAAAATTTTTCCATGCCGCAGGCGTTGCGCGCAAAGATATTGCCAAACTCAGTTTGGTTCTGGAGGAGTCGCTCATTCAATGACAGGCTTACTTTGGCAGCGACAAGGAATTTGAAGTCTATACAAAAAATGGATAAAATTCAATATTTCTTTTTGTACCCGTAGACGAGAATCAGGATAATCGCGGTGTACGCGAGCAGGCAGACGAGGTGGAAAGCTCCCGCCCACCCGGCGAAGAACCCCTCGTTGAATACGCGGGGAATCCCCAAGGATATATCGGTGAATATCTGCTTGCCGCTTTCGGTCAGTTCCAGAACGAATGTGGCGAGGTTCAGGAGAATATCCACGAAGATTGCTATTGAGGCCCAGCGCATTACGATGGCGTTAGTCCGCTTGTTTTGATCCACGTCCGCGATAGCGTACATATTTCCAAGCTGCTGCGCCAATGATTCCAGACGCCCGTTCACGCCCATGCGCTCCCGCATCAGCGCGTAGACGTCACGGCCTTGCTCCTTCTCGGTCAGCTCGAAGAGATTGATTTGGTTTTGCCATGTGACGTATTTCTCATGCAGGTTGATAATTCGCTTGATTTGATTTTCCCCTAGCTCTCCTTCGCTGGCGGCGCCCTCGACGGCGTCGCTGGCCTCTTTCGCGAATTTCTCGATGCTGACGCGTTGCGTCAGCACGAGCACAGCCATATAGACATACGAGCTCAGGAACAGGCGGTAAACGGCATTCGCGGAGATGCCTTTCGGCGTCAGGCACATAAGGGAGAGGTCAGTCACGGTGTAGATTGTCCCGTACCCGCTCCAGCGGTAATAGACCGCTTTTTTCAAGAGAGAGCGCTGCATCGGGGCATCAACGCAGCTGGGATAATCCGAGTCAACGAAAATGATGCTGTATAAGAGGTCGCGCTCTTTCCTATAGGTTTCGCCATCGTCCGCAAGCAGCGCGTGAATGTTCTGCGCCATTTCACTGAGAGTATCGTCCTTTATAAGCGACACGAGGTACATTCGGGCATCCGACGCGGGATCGATCATGCGCTTTTCGCCCGCAGTGACCGTGCCCGTCCCGGCGCCGATTTTACCGAACAGCAGCCCGTATATAAATTCAGCCGGCTCGAAGAATTGCTCAGGCTTTTTTTGCCGGACTGTGCCGATGGCGGCGCGGAAATCGGCCATCCATCGCTCGTCGCCGTCAATCACGATGCCGAGATTTTCAGCGCACATGATATATCCGTCCCTGTCAGGGAGAAACGGCAGCCGCAGCCAGCGGCCGAGGTCGTTTATTCTCTTGACATCGTCAAGGGAAAGCTGCTGAGTGTTGTAGGCGTCGATGGCAAGCACGCCCACGCCGAATGGCTTAAAGAGGAAGAGGCGTATGGAATGGATTTTGAGCTCGTACCGTCTGTTTTGCGTTTCCCCGACGCTCGTGTCCTTCCTGCGCTCGATGCGGTACTTCATCCCGGACACGAGTTCATCGTTATACATGAAACGCAGACAGGGAGCGTCCGTCTCCCCGTCTCCCATAAAAATTTTCCGCGTCTCGCTGTTCGTATATTGCGCCGTCATATATTCGCCCATGAATTCGGCGTCCGAGCCCTCCAGCAGCGCGTTGTCCTGTTTCCATATCGACGAGAGCGGGCCCTTGACAGCCGCGCAGTATTCCTTTCCGAAGCTGAACGGCCAAAGGAATGTATGCGTGCTGTATGAATTTTCTACGTAATTATCGTGGTCACGATTCATTCTGACTAGTCACCTCGCATTATTTCAAGTATTATATATCAGGGAAAAGGTGTCATGCAAGCCGTCTGAACGGATGAGGCGTTATGCCGGATGTACATTTTTTATGAGCAAGGAAGGTAAATATGACTGCAACGACTGCCAAAATCGGCGAATGGATTGAACTAAAAAGTGAAAACGGCTTCATGGAAATCATTTCAGGCGCGGTGGAGCTTTATGTCGTCTATCGGTCGGCGCGGCGTGTTTTCCTGAGAGAGGCCAAAAAGGGAGATTTTTTGTGCGCCGTCTCGGAGGAGCAGGAGGCGCACGAGATCTCCCTCATCGCCATCGCCACCGAGGAGACATCGCTCCGTGCCGTCTCGTCGGAGGAGCTTATTGCGGCGGAGCGTTCCCGGCAGTCCGCCGCGATAGAGGGGGCACTGGCGCTGTTCTCCTGCCGTCCCGTTCGTAGCCTTTTGCCCCGAGTTTGCCGCGAGCTTTTGCCGGGGGAGCGTGAGACGGTTCCCGCAGGGATGAGGCTTGCCGTGCCGAAGGGGCAGTACCTTTCATGGCTGGAGCTTCCGAGGGACGCCATAGAGCAAGATGATTCCGTGCGATTCGTCGGCACGAGCGACATACTTTTCTTGGAGGCTCAGGAATCCGCGGCGCTTGCGAGGGCCGCGGAAGTCTCCGCGCTCTCCACTGAGGAAGTGATTGAGCGGTTCGGGATGGACTTCATCTTGTCTACGGTGCAGGAAGAAATCGTGCGCTTTTGCCGCGCTTTCTCTGATTATTTTCGGGCGGAAGACAAAAACGCAGAGGAGCGGCTGTCGGAGTTCGCGAGAACGAAGGAGCTGCTGCTCTCCAATTCTTACCGGGAGCTTATGAAAAATTTGATTCCCGATTTGCCTTTTATCCAGCGTGCCGAGGACAAAAACCAGCCTCCTGTCATTCATGCCCTGCGTGAAATTGGCAGTTATTTCGGCATACCGAGGAGCCGCTTTCGTCTGCCGGGGGAGGCCGCGCATCTTCAGGATGCGCGGAAGATTCTGCGCGCTTTGGACAGCCGCGACCTCCACTGGCGGGAAATAGATCTGACGGCCGGCTGGCATCGGCAGGACATCGGCCCGCTGATTGTCTTTCGTGGAGAAAAGCCTTTTGCGATGTTGCCCGCCGCGCCCGACCGCTATGAATACCTGGATCAGGAAAAGGGGCGGCGGATACCAGTCACCGACGAGGAGGCCGCTTCGTTTGAGCCGAAGGCATTCTGCTTTGTCCAAGCAATGCCTGAGGATGTGGACTCCATTTGGAAATGGCTTCGCTGGACTGTGAGGCTCAACTGGGAGCGGGATTTTTGGCTCTTGCTGCTGTGCTGCTTTATCGCCGGGCTGATTCCAATAGTCACGCCTCTCGTGACTCAGACGATTTTCGATGACATCATACCCAGCTACGACAAAAAAGCTCTGCTTCTCGTGGTGCAGGTCATGTTCGTGACTTCCATTTCAGGGGCGCTTATCAGCCTCGTTCGCGGGCTGACAGTCATGCGGCTCAAAAATCATGCGCGCGTCTCGGCGGAGTCGGCTCTTTGGATTAAGCTGCTGTCGCTCCCTGCGGCTTTTTTCCGAAAGTACCAGACAGGCGACCTTGCCCTCCGTATGCAGGGCGTGAGCGTGCTTTCAAACCAGATTTCCTCCAACGCCGCAAACGGCATATTCAACGGCCTGTTCTGCTTTTGGAATCTCGTTGTCATGTTTTATTACAGCTACCGAATGGCAATCCTCGCCATAATCGTTTGGGCGATATTCTTCGTGCTGTCAATGATATTCTCTTGGCGGAAGGTGGGCTTTCAGCGGAAAAAAACCGATGCATTGGGACGCGTCTCGGGCGAGCTGCTCCAGATTCTTTCCGGGCTCAATAAGTTTCGCCTGCGGGCGGCAGAGGAGCGTGCCTTTTATCTTTGGACCAAGAGGTTCGGCGATGAATGGAAATGGAATCGCAAATCCCGCTGGCAGGATACATGGATTGGCCTCATTGCTTCGGCTCAGCCCATAGTGCTGAATTTCTGCGTGTTTTACTACGCCATATCACTTCTCGATATGTCGCAGACCTCCGGGATTGACTTCATGACCAACGCGGAATTTTTGAGCTTCAATTCCGCCATGGGAGGTTTCGGCAGCGCACTGAACGGACTGCGCGCCGGCATTGTCGCCTTTTGGGGGGTAAAGCCGTCTTTGGAGCGTATCTTGCCAATTCTGAGGGAAAAGAGCGAGGTCTCCGAGAGCAAGCTGCCCGCCGGTGAGCTGACGGGCGAAATAGAGGCCGCGGGTGTTTCCTTCCGCTACAAACCGGACGCGCCATTGGTGCTGAAGAATATCAATCTTTCCATTCGCCCGGGCACTTTCGTTGCCATCGTCGGCAGCTCCGGCAGCGGGAAATCGACCCTGCTTCGGGTGCTCATCGGCCTTGAGAAGCCGGAAAGCGGCGCGGTGCTCTATGACGGCATGGATCTTTCTGATTTGGATGTCTCGTCGGTGCGACGGCAAATCGGCGTCGTCATGCAGCACGGGCAGCTCATGGAGGGCAGCATCTTTTCAAATATTGTCGGCTCGCTGCCTCTAACCATGGATGACGCTTGGGAGGTGGCGCGATTGGTGGGGCTGGAGGCTGACATCAAGGAACTGCCCATGGGGATGCACACGCTTGTCGGCGAGGGAGGCTCCACGTTTTCCGGCGGTCAGCGTCAGAGGCTTCTCATTGCCCGATCGCTCGTCCATCATCCGAGAATTATCGTTTTTGATGAGGCCACCAGCTCGCTTGACAACGAGACGCAGGCCATCGTGTCAAGTACGCTGGAAAAAATGCGCGCGACACGCATCATCGTTGCGCATCGCCTGTCGACAATCAAAAACGCGGATCGCATCATAGTCCTCGACCGCGGCGTGATAGCGGAGGACGGCACCTACGACGAGCTGATGGCAAGGCGCGGCATATTTCATGCCCTCGCGGAACGCCAGTTGATTTGAGCCAGTGAAAATAGAGACGCATATTTTTTGTTTACTGCGAAAAAATGAACGCCCGTGAAATTTTGCGGGCGTTTTTTATTGCATTTCTCAATAATCGTTGTATAATGTAACGATGTAAACATACGGGAATGGTTTTCCCGATTTTTGAAGGGGGATTTTTCTCATGGGAAAGGTTAATCTTGATTGGTCGTCTATAGGTTTTTCGTATAGAGTGACGTCGAAGAGGTACGTTGCTAATTTCAAGGATGGCAAATGGGATGAGGGCGGACTCACTGAGGACGCCAACGTCGTTATCA